>CALCOQ010000138.1 GCA_937897005.1 uncultured euryarchaeote | reverse complement strand
GCTCACTCCAATCTTTCAACAACCATGGAATCCGCTTGCGTTTACTGAAGATTCCTTTGGGCAGTGGTACAGTACGTCGATTCTGTCTCCAAGTCTCATGATCTGCAGATGCATGCGCCAATCGCCGACCCAAGGGTTGACCCGCAATCTCTTCCATGTGGTTGAACCAATCAAGCATGTGATCCACTGAAATCAATAGATGCGGAGTCATTTCAAGAGCTGTGTCCAGATACAGGCCATCTTCAGAAATGAAACGTTGTGAGAGGCGCTCACTCATCGCCTCATCAAGGGGCGAATCCTGCGAATCCACGATGGGCATGGAGGGTTCTGGAGAAGGGATGCATTTGACCCTTGTCCGAATTGGCTTGAAAATTGAAGACCAGTATACTCATACACCGACCTACAAAGCAGGTCGCATGGGAGGAGAGAGGTTCCCCGAACCACACCAGCAACCTTCGAGTGAGTCTCCGCCGTCCGAGTCCTTGAAATGGATTCAGTCTCAGGTCATCCAGCATCATCAGCGTTTTGCTCGCAGCATTCCATTGATAGCAAGTGAGAATCTGGTCAGCCCCCTTGCAGCAGAGATGTTCAGCAGCGATCTGCACAATCGCTATGCTGAAGGTCTACCTGGTTCCAGATATTATGAGGGAAATGCTGATTATGACCCCATAGAGGAACATGTTGAGAATCTGGCGAAGAGACTGTTCAATGCCCCATTCGCCGACGTCAGGCCAATCTCGGGTACCACCGCCAATATTTCTGCTCTATTTGCAATTTCAGCCCCCGGAAACCGTTTTATGGCTCCCGAACTGGCGGCCGGTGCTCATATCTCCACGCAGAGATTCGGGGCTGCAGGATTGCGTGGACTCGATACCATCACTTATCCTTCAATTCCCGAAACCATGTCCATTGACACTGAACTGGCTGTTGAGATGATAGCACGGGAAAATCCAGATGTTTGCTACATTGGTCAATCAGTATATCTGTTCCCTTCAGATGTCAGGGAATTGGTGGAGGCGGCAAGAGAGATCGATGCTACCATCATGTACGATGCTGCACATGTTCTTGGATTGATAGCGGGAAATCGTTTTCAGGACCCGCTGCAAGATGGAGTGGATCTGGTGTGTGCTTCCACTCATAAGACTCTACCCGGGCCTCAACATGGAATCATTCTGGCAAATCAAGACCGCCGATTGGAGAACGGTAAGATGCTACACCGTGCCATTCGAAGTGCAGTGTTTCCCGGCGTACATTCCAACCATCACCTACACAATGTCGCAGCATTGGGAGTATCATTGGCAGAGGCACTGGAGTTCCAGAGAGATTATGCTGAACAGATGATTGCCAATGCAAAGGCATTGGCTGAAGGCCTGTGGTCTCGGGGAATGAAGGTCTTCGCTCCCGATCATGGTTTCACAGAGAGTCACACTATTCTGGTCGATGTGACAGAATTCGGTGGAGGGGCTGATGTCAGCCTCAGGGCAGAAGCTTGCGGTTTGGTGATGAACAAGAATATGCTTCCTGGAGATACTTCGGCAGTCAGCCCGAGTGGGATTCGGCTGGGGACTCCTGAATTGACGCGGTTGGGCATGGGTGTCGATGAGATGGATGAAGTCGCACTGATGATACATCTTGCTGCTCAAGGAGAAAGAGATTCACAGGTCAGGGAACGTTCTGCTGAATTGAAGGAGAGATTCTCAAATTTGCATTACTGTTGGAATACTGAACGCGGGGCATATGATGCCCCCTCATTCAGCCCAGTCATCTGAAATCCATGCCTTTGTCAGAATTGTCTCGTTTTGGGGATGGAGTTTGCCGCTGTGCTGGTCGGCGTTCAGATCGGCGAGTACCTTGAGCCATTCCTCTGGCAGTCATTTCAGACTGCTCCAATGCTCTTTTCTGCATTCCCGGTCTGGCTCCTGACTTCTTGCCTAGTTTGGACATCGAACTCACTCCTGCCTTCTTGCTGGAAATATGCTGGTTTCTACCTCTATATGCAGGTGGGCCGATGATCTCTTCCAGAATAGGCAGGTCTCTCCCCCTCTCTCTTTCGTGCTTCACCCACCAGCCTTTACCAAGTCGTTGATATCGTGGCTTCTGGCCCTTCTTCATTCTCTTGGCAGCTCTGGATAATCTGGTCTTGACCAGTTTATCCTTCTCAATCGGGAAACGGTTGAACAACCATCCTGGATATCCAATATCGAAGACATTTCCATTCACTGAAACGAGCAAACCATTCATCAGAAGATGGTTGGCCACAGGCACCGTATCCGGTTTCAGACGTGCACCTCCTCTGCGAAGACGACGTGCATAACTGATCATTCCTCTCTGGTCGCGGAATTTAATCTCCTTACGTGCATTACTTCTGAAGCGAATACTGAACACGTGAAGGGCGATCAGACTGATGCCAAGTCCAGCACCGACTTGAGTGCCCACTTCTTCGGCAGCAAAGATACCGACGATAATCCATACAGGTATCAGAACAAGCCAATTGAATGCCATCCAAAGTTTGCTCGGCCTGTATCGAGGTGTAATCTTGTTTCGCACAGATTCTGCTGCAGCGATGAAGACATTGGCATTGATGGCTTCATCAACCCCTCCCTTGACCAATAGGGCTGCAGTAGGGTTGCATGGAGCTGCTTCTATCCAACGTCTACCTTCATCACGGTCTCCATCTATGAGTCGCACCTCCATCTCATCCACATCCTTGTTCAGCATACCCATTGCAAGCGCCAATGCTTGGACACGTGGGTCCAGAGGGTCACTTTCCAGCAATTCAATCGTGATGTCTCTAGCGCCGTGCCAATCGCTGATATCCAGCAGACACAGTGCTGCAGCAATTCTTGAACGTGGAGATAACGGGTCTCGCTTGATCAATTCAACGGCGATATCGAGTCCCTCTTCAGAACGGTTCTGCGAGCGTAGCATTGCGATCGTTCCCAAGTCTCCAACGGCTGTCAGGCTGTCAGAATGTGCATTCATTTCATCAATGTCAGCAGACCATGTGCGGAATCTTTCGTTGAGGAATTTGACATGGTCGATACAAGGATTGTTTTCCCAGTCCCAAATGTCATCCGCAGTCACTTTACCATTCCAAGGGTCCATCCATTCCAACAGGAAACTGATCATTTCGGGTTCATCATATCCATCTTCCTGTTCCAGTCCATGAAGGGCTTCACGGGCAGCATCCAATCGCCTACAGGCCATATGACCCACTGCCATGATCATTCGCGCCTCATCATCATCTCCCCCTAATACTGCCAGTACTTTGCGCGCCTCCTCTAATGCAGTAGGCCATAGTCCCCGAAGCGCATTCTCAAGCATTGAGGCACGCAATTTCTCTAATCTGACAATTGATTCATCAACACCCTTGACCTTCTCCCTCTGGAATCGGCGCAATGCATCGACGTCATCTCTTTGGGCAGCCTTGTCCACGAATTCTGCAAGATGGCTGCCACCTCCGGATTTGATTGCACCTTCTCTACGCTCGTCCGGATTGAGATCGAACTTCAGGCGTTTCAGTGGGGCGAAACGAACGATGCTCAAAATCCAGGTCAATAGGAAAATGGATTGGCCGACAGCGATGAACAACCACGTTGCCTGGAGAATGATGACCTCACTGAAGCCTTGATCATTCATCCACCCAGTGAATGGCATGAAGTGGCTGAATTCCTTGTAACAAATCATGATAAGCAACATCACCGTGTATCCGCTGAAACCTGCGAATGCGAAGTACAGCAATTTGGCTTGAGAAGGTTCTTCAGAACGGATTTCTCTAGGCGATGCCAATAGCACTCCACCGATTCCTCCGAATGTCTGACCCCCTAGGAACAGGTTGCCAGTCAACTCAAAGATGAATGCAAGTCCTACTATCGCTACATTCAGTGACAGGTATATTGCAAGAAAACCTGCCATGTCCTTGACGTCGACCCACTGTTTGAGAACTTCTTGTACCGCTCCATCCTGTATGGCCCATTGATAGAGCGAATGTCCGAGTAAACCTCCGTAGTTGAGAATATCTTCTGAATTAGCGGGTTCATCCAGCATGACATATAGGACAGTGATGATTCCATTCATTGCAGCCAATGGCATCGTCACCAAGAACAGTAGCAGGATGATTGCACTGACCTGTTTCATCAAGGTTGGAGGGTCAGGATCTATTGGCGTCTGCTTCTTCAACAGGGTCCGCATCTTGGACAGCATCAGCATGTTCCAAGATGCGCCCATTATTCTTCCATAGGCTAGAATGGTTGGTCCCATGAATACCAAAAGAGCATAACTGAACCAGATTGGCGTGATAACCCCATTCAATTGAATGCTGTACCAGAACACCGCTCCTGTTGCTGCCAACAGTGCCGATAGAGTGAGCAGGCGCTTGATCAGTGAGTTTAGAGGATTCTTTTTCTTGGTAGATTGGCCGCTTAATTGTTCAAGTTGAGCATTGAGGGTGACCAGTGGGGAAAAAATCACTGGAATGAGAATCAGTCCTGCCATCACAATTACATTCATCTGCAGATATACCTCCGGATTGATTACAAGTTCAGCCAAGAGTAACAATACCCCTGAAATGGCCATCATGTAGGCGAGGATTCCGAGTCCTACTTTGGGTAGTTTCAATAATTCTCTGGCATCGACACGGTTTCGTGTCAACCGATGGACCTCCATCAGACCATCATCGATCTCAAACGCCACCTGCAGCGATGAAAGCGCACTTGGAACCATGTATCTCCATACCAGAAACGCCATCACCAACATCAGGAACATTGGATAAAGATGCTCGATTTTCAGAGCCCCAGTATCTTTCACGATGGCACCGGCCTCAGCTTCCTCTGCCGCTGCCACGGTGGACATCAGCAAAGACGCTAGACTGAGTAGCAGAATCAACAGAATCTGCAGCCCTGCTTGTCTTGGCTGACGCCTGCCCATGTATGTGCGAAATCCTGCGGGGTCATCAAAGTCATGGTGCTGAGCCGCTTAGAATCAAGTTCTATGCCTTTTCAAGAAGGATTCGATTCTATCAAATGCTTCGTTCAACACATCTATGTCGGGCAGGTATACTAGACGGAAATGTCCCTTTCCGAGTTCACTCGAGAAACCACTTCCATGAACCACCAGCACGTGCTCTTCGTGCAACAGGTCAAGAACGAATCTCTTATCATCATCAGCCCATTGTTGTTCGGTCAACTTCACGAACATGTAGAATGCTCCACCAGGGCTCTGCACCTCCAAGCCTTCAATCTCTCCAATTCTCTGTATACACAGGTCCCTCTGAGCGAGAACTTTCTCTCTGTGTCCCAGCATCCATCTGCGGTCCCCTTCCAATCCTGCAAGATATCCCATCTGAGCGGGAGTGGAGGCGCATAGACGACTACGCAGAATCCTTTCAATCCCATCTCTCACATCTGTCATTCTTCCGCTTGGGTCATGAATTGCAAGATAGCCGATACGCCAACCAGGTGCATAGTAGACCTTGCTGACACCATTCAACGTGAATACAGGGACGTCATTGCTACGACTGGCGATGCTGACCTGATGGCCGCTGAAGTCCAATCCGTCGTATATCTCGTCGGCGATAACCATACAGTTCGGCCATTTATGAGCAATTGACAACAAACGTTCGATTTCTTCAGAGCCAGCAACATTCCCAGTCGGATTATTGGGATTGATCATCACTAACAATCGGACATCTTCGTCCATCTTGTCTTCAATGTCATCAAAATCAACTTTCCAGTCGTCTTCTGAATCGAGGCGATATTCCACTGTCGTCGCACCATACATCTGTGGATATGCCATGTATGGGGGGTAATGGGGGCCGGGTGCAAGAACTTTGGACCCGTCCTCAAGTGTTGCCGCGAAAATGATCTGCAGTGCTTCAGTGACTCCGTGGCAGACATAGACGTCGTCTTCATCGCAATTCCAACCCTTGTTCTTTTCATCGGATGCAATGGCTTTTCGAAGTGCAGGCAATCCATAGGAGGGTGAATATCCATTGTCTCCTCGGCCCAGTGAATCTTGGAATGCCTCGACCATATGAGGTGGTGTCGGAAGCCCAGGATATGCTATTGGGTCACCGATATTGAGTTTGAGAATATGATGCCCCTGTGCTTCTAGCACCGTTGCTGGAACCACGACATCCCTGATTGCATATTCGATTCTAGCTGCACGCTCTGAGACTGGAATCTGTGCTGTCATATCTAGTCCCACCAGTTCATCAAGAATAACTAGGCGGTTCAATTCCACCCATACGGCATACAGTTTCAAAATGCTCTGGAGACACTTTCTGTACTGACAATCTCTGGCCTCGGGCCAACAATGGCATCCCTTCGAGGTCGGGTCTGGCCTTCATTTCTGGCAATCCTACGATATTCTGCATAGATTCCACCGACTCAATATCTACCATGAACCACCGTGGTTGATCAGGATTTGATTTTTCATCGAAGTATTTTGACTGCGGATCCCATGAAGTGAAATCAGGGTAGCTCTCTTTGCATACTCTGGCGATTCCTGCAACATGTGGTGGTTTACAATTGGAGTGATAGAATAGAACCATGTCTCCAATCTTCATTTCATCTCGCATCATGTTTCTTGCTTGGTAGTTCCTCACCCCATCCCAGTGTGTGCTTTGATCGTCAACGAGTTCTGCCCAAGAATAGGCGCCGGGCTCGCTCTTCATCAACCAGTGTTGGGTCATGTATCAGCGGGAGAGGTGCCCATGTCATCAAACAAACGGTCTCACCATGCATCCTTGGAACCCGGATCCATTACGATTACTGCATCCATGTTGGCTTCGCTTTGAGCATCATTCGCCTGCCCTCCAGATAATCCTAATTTTCGCATCATGGCTTCAGCTCCTCCAGATGTGCCGAGTCCATATTTATGCAGGGTGACGAAAATTGCTGGTAGAAGCAGCAGGGCGCTGGCTGCGGCTATCCACAACAGAATGATGACCACAGTGACGAATGGTTTGATCGCTGGAATCGGGATGAGGTATGCGGTGACCAACCCGAGAGTAGTGACAGTTGCAGCCTCAAACAGTGACATCCCGGTAGATACGGTGGAAGTTCGAATGGCTTCAATACCACCTCCCAATTCGCGAATACGATTGGCGATATGTATTGAGAAATCAACACCGACACCTACCAGTATTGAACCGATCATGACAGTTACTAAAGAAAGGGAAACGTCCATTTTCGCCATGACCAACCATTGTAATGATACGGTTGCGACCACAGGCAAGGTTGTCCATATGGCGAATCTCAGGTCCTTGAATACTATACCCAGTGTTATCAGTGTCAGAACCACAGCAAAGGCCAAAGAAGACCATTGTGATTTCACGATCAGGCTGTTGACCGCTATCGAGACTGCGGCAACACCGGTCAATTCACTGCTGCGCACGTTTCCATCAGCATAGTTCATCCCTGCATGTTCATTGATCGATTTGACTGAAGTAGCAGTCTCCTTGACAGGAAGGAATGGCATATCGATATAGATCAAGGACCTGGAATAGGTTGGCTCGGTGAACAGATATCTTGTCTCATCAGTCAAACTGTTGTAGAATACATTGAGGAGGAATATCTGTTGTCTTGTTTGAGCATTTTCAGTCAGGGCTGGGTTCCTGTCAATTTCTTCCAATAATCTCCAGAAAGTCAGGTCATCATCGAATTCATTGTCAAATACCAGTAGACAGAGGTCATCGATCCCTTCGGGTAGAATCTCACATGGAACCGAGAGGTCAGTTCCAGAAAGATTGACAGATACTCCCACTGACTTCATCAGGAAAACGATGCTGACAGCAGTGGTGTGATCGACTAGATTGAGTTTCTTTGAGAGGTTGTCTATCCCCTCAAGATTTTTGAACGGGTCATCATTTTCAGCGATATTGTCATCAGAATCACCCTTGATATAACCATTGATCAATAACATTCCAATCTGTCCGGCTTCGAATTCAGAACTGTATTGTTTCATCTTCTTGACCGCTGGCTCATCCTCGGGCGCCATTCCCAGCAGGTCGATGTTCTCCTCAACATTATCCATTCCCCAAGTTCCGGAGACTGCAATCAGTGCAATGAAAATAGCAATCACGGGAATGTTCCATTTGAGTGGAATGTTGACGGCCGCATCAAATACAGGAAGCGGCGGATGTTTAGCTTTCTTGAGATCCAACAAGATTGTCAGGTTGGGGACCATGATCATTGTCAGAACATAGACGATGATGATGCCACCTGATAGGGCCCAACCTACTGTCGCTATCGGTGCCATCGGCGTGAAAGTGAGAGAGATGAATCCAATCACCGTGGTCACTGCTGAAAGGAATACTGCCTTACCGGTCGAGGAGAAGGCGACTCTCATCTTCTCATGTCTGTCACCGCTTTCCTCTGCATATCGATTGGTTATATGTAATCCATAGGAGACCCCAAGGGCAAGGAGTATCGGACCGACAATAATGACCGTCATTGAAACTTCATAGTCCAACCAACCTATCATGCCCAGAGTCCAGAAAACTGCACATAATGTGGGCAGTCCGGCGATGATTATCACTTTCAATCCCTGAACAATCCT
>CALCOQ010000137.1 GCA_937897005.1 uncultured euryarchaeote | reverse complement strand
GCAGGCGGATGAAATCAGCACTCGGTTCGTTCTCAACCCACTTGTCGATGGGATACATCATCTTGAGAGCAAGAGTGGCACCAGAACGTGAACGGCCGATGATGTAGAGGAAGCCAAGAACCATCACAGTGACCGCGGTGTTAACCGCTGATAGGATTGCAATTACCTCCAGGTCCTGTTCAGAGTGTGGGTCTTCGATGGCCTCTCCGGCTGCTTCTCTTCTAGCTCTCTCAAGGATCTCTTCATGGCTCAGGACCGGTAACATCCCACTCTCGAAATCCATACCATATCCCTCCTTGCCCTGAGCCTTGGCAACGACATTTCTCCCACCCATGACCAGAACTGTGGCTTGAGCAGCGGTCATGCCGGGAAGGACCCCCATGCATCCTCCGGCAACGGATGACCAGAAACATGGAACAAGCAACGGTCCCGCTGGCGGTAAGTCCCAATCATCCTTCTGAGGAGGTAGTTCACTGGTCGTGGCATAGATGTCGATGAGATTGGCAATGCCGAACAAGCCAGCCAGTGAAGGAAGCAAGAGGCTTGCATTTGGCATCCCTACTGGAGAGCGGGCAGGTAGTGAGAAGACGGCCCAGCCATACATTCCGGCAAGCAGGAAGAAACCGGTAGCGGCCAGGAATCCTGCAAAACGTGAATCCTCTCCCAATCGCCCTTTACTTATCTGCCGCATCCATTGTGGCCATGTCAATCGGGTTGTTTCTGTCACCAGAAGCATTGCTGAGATGGCCAGAAGGATCCACGGTAACGCATCCCTCATCTCCTGATAGAGCCCCATCTCCGGGCCGAAAACTATGCGCGCTACGATGATGAGTGGTAGGCTGAACAAGAGCCCGAGTTGAGAACCGCGAGCAGAATATGCCACACCCTTTGCTGCATTACCTGCCAACAACATACGGTGTCCAGGTAACAAGGAAAGTGCGGTATCTCCATCAGGTGCTCCTATCAGTGCTGAGGGGATGTAATTCAGGAAGGTGTGAACGGTACCGCAAGAAACGATCAGTGTAGCAACCGCCGAGAGAGGAATACCAGTGCTCAATAGAGTTGGGGAGAGTGCCAATAGAATCAATGCCACATTATTGACGTGGAATCCAGGGATCAGACCTGTCAAGGTACCCATGATGATTCCAGCGAACATCGAGCCGAATAACCAAAACAATTCCATTTCCCACGACATGGAAAAACCTCATCCTTCTCCAGATCCACAACAGTTCTCCGGCGTGGTTCCATCGTCCATTGGGTTGCTGTTAGCCAATACCTCTTCGGTATCGGTGAATCCATCCCCGTCACTGTCAACTTCATTGATGTCGGTCTCATGAACCTCGATCTCTGAATAGTCTGAGAGGCCATCTCCATCGCTGTCTGTTGCGCTTGCATGGGAAAGGCAGAGGTAATATGTTCGGTTGTTGATATCCTGTTTCTGAATGAGTCTGCCATACCATGGTTGACTGTGGTTCATCGCTGCCAAAGACAGGTTTTCCAACCCCTGTGTCTCCGCACATACTCTGTCTGAGGTGCCAGGTCGAACTATCCATGTCTCTCCCGAACCATTTGAGTCCAGCATCCTGCCTTCGATATAGATCAGATTGTTCTCAGCATACCCCCAAATGACCACATCGGTATCCCAGGACAAGGTTTCAGCAGGCAAGGGGTTTCCTTGCAGTGTCCATTGTTGAGCGACCAGATTGAGACTTCCATACTCGGGACTCCAACTCACTGTGACCGTCATCTCCAAGCGTTGTCCTTCCTCAATCCATTCCTGTCTTGAGGACTGGAACTGGACGTAGACGCTGACCTTGTCATCCTTCCATGATTGCGCATCTCTGACCGATGCACTCGAATCCTCTGGCGAAAGTGATTCAGCGAGGTAGCCGGTGACGTTCCACTGCATTGAATCATCATCGATGTATGTTGAAGGATAGGAGACTATCTGGAACAGCAGGTCCTCCACTCCTACTACCGCCTCAGACGAGTATTCACCTCCATCATCGATGCAGATATCGTCGATGTCTCCCATCCATACCAGCCGTCCAGTCCAGGTTCCATCGATTCCATTGAAGGAAGATGCATTGTCTTCAAGCAGTCTTTCACCAGGTAGAATGCAGATGTTCTGGTGCTCTGCCGGG
>CALCOQ010000136.1 GCA_937897005.1 uncultured euryarchaeote | reverse complement strand
TTCGAGTTCAAGGTCAGTGAAGAACGGACCTTGCTGCTCGCCTTCTATCTCAGCATCCCAGAGTGGGGCGCTGGCGTTCGGTTTCCAATCAAGTGTCATCTTTCTCCCTCAGTGGTCCATGTGGTCACAGCCGTGATCACAACAGTCAATTCTAGTCCAGTTCTCTGGGTCCTCGGGTTCTCCATGGCAGATTCCGCAGTACCACTTTCCTTCGAATCCTATTCTTTCTGCCTTCTCTTCTGGAGTCTCGATGGCATCCCTGAAGACGATGTACATCTCTCCAGCCTCTTCGATGATATCCGCTCTGTGAAGGAAGTATTCGTATGGGAAGTAGTACTTCACCTCCTCATCACTGAATTCCCATTCAACGACGTCTTCGTAGGTGCAGCATTCCCTGAAATCCGCCCACTCCTTGAACTCAGTCCATTCATCTTTGGAGAAAGCATTCATCGCCTCCTCTGTGGGTCTGTACTTCTTGTTCTGGGAGATAGCGAAAATCTTGAACTCTCTGATTCTAGCGCTACCTGCTGCTCCTCTGTATGCAGAAGGCCTGTAGTTCGGTCCCTCTCCGCTCATTTTCTCCTCCTCCTTCCGTTTGCTCTGTTCGGGTGACAGACCGTGCAAGTGGTATCCATGCAAGGCCAATCGTAATCGTTCTCGATGGAGTTGATGTATCCATATTCGTTCATCTTCTCCCAGAATGGCCTGGCGTGGATGCAGGTGTCGACCCAGATGTGCTTGTCTGGAAAGGCTAGCCTGATATCGGCGATCATTGCCATACCGTGACCCTTGCCTCTGTCTTCCTCTTCGTAGATCACGAAGTTGTGGACCTCGACCGAATCCTCGGCGGGAATCACGATACAGTTGGAGGTGGGGCATCTACCGTCGTAGTAGTACCAACCCTCTTTCCTTGGGTGTTCCCAGAAATCTCCAACGTCATTGAAGGTCCTGCTTCTGTCTTCTATTTCTTGTTCTTTCATTTTCATTTTCTTTTTCTCCTTATTGTTTTGCTTTTGTTTGTTTTGTGTTCTTTCATTGAGATGGCGAGGGCACCCGGATTCGAACCGAGATCGAGGGGTTCGTAGCCCCCAATGCTATCCATTACACCATGCCCCCATGGTATGTTACCGTCGAGGACTGTAGTGCAATCAACGACGCCTTTGACCACAGGTGCGGTCACAGTGACAATGTCAGCAGAGTCGGTCC
>CALCOQ010000135.1 GCA_937897005.1 uncultured euryarchaeote | reverse complement strand
GATGATGTATTGGCCAATGCGCGCAAGGTCATACAGGAGTTCGGGCTGGACGCTCAGTTGACTGACTGAGCGTTCATCGATTGGGAATTTCTGGGAAACTTGGAGTCTTGACCATCAAGATCAGCCATTGTTCCGTAACCATTCTTCACCATACCATCCCCACTGTTCCATCGTCCAGCCAGAGGGTAGTCCTTCAGCCGGTACTGGCGGCCCTCTACTCACCGGTGCAGCGGGAAGCAGCGCTGCCATTGCATCAGCAGTGGAAAGAGGTGGAGGAGCGGGTTCGGAAACCGGGGCTGGAGCAAATGGTTCGACAACCGGGCCAGGGGCGAACGGCATCTCCTGCGCTGCAGGGAATTGAGAAGCAGCAGCAAGGGGAGCAGGAGGTGGTGCGAACATACCAGCATCGGGAGCAGGAGGTGGTGCGAACATAGCAGCACCTGGAGCTTGCATCGGTGGTGGAGGTTGGTTCAGGTTGATCTGTCCAACATCCATCATTCCCTGGGGTGAAAATCCGCTTCCGCCTTTCCCACGTCTGGACAACACCAGCCCTGAAGCCAGAACCAGCAGTGAAAGCGAGATGCCAATGACCCAGAACATCACCGACGATTCCTCCACTTCCTCCTGCCAACGTTTTGCATCCTCGGGATAATAATCAGCATCATCAGAGTAGCCGTCGTCATCTGAATCCATGCACCCATTCCTGTCAATGGTCGAGTTTCCACTCACCAAGGGGCAGTCATCGGAGATGTCAGTGCCATTCTGGTCAGCCCAGCCGTCTCCATCTTCATCCGACCATGCATCTGCATTATTGGGAAAGGTATCTCCTTGAGTTGACCAGCCATCTCCATCAGCATCGATGCATCCAAGCAGGTCAAGAGTCGAAGTACCATAGATTCCAGGGCAGTCATCCGCTTCGCTTCCCGAACTGTTGTCTCCGTAGCCATCACCATCGAGATCGGCCCATTGTGTGGCATCCATGGAATAGGAATCGCCTTCATCGGACCAACCATCAGAATCAGAATCCAAGCAGCCGAATCTGTCCTGAGTTGAGTTTCCGGCAATAGAAGGGCATGCATCAGGTGTCGTGGAATCCGGGAATTTGATTCCAATCCCTAGTGGAACTCGCTCGTCATCCCATGAGGAGTCAGCCCAGTTGTCGCCATAGCCATCTGCGTCACTATCGTTCCATTGTGTGGCATCGCTAGGGAAAGCATCGCCCTGATCTGAATATGTATCCTCATCTGTATCTGGACAACCAACAAGGTCTGTTGTAGAGGCTCCATGTTCCAAAGGACAGTCATCTCCTTCCACCCCCGTGGTGTTATCTCCCCAGCCGTCACCATCACTATCCTTCCACTGAGTTGGCTCAGTCTGATATTCATCCTCCAGGTCCGCCCAGCCGTCACCATCAAAGTCGGGGCATCCGACCTGGATTCCCTGTGTTGCTGTACCGGAACTGTTCGGACACCAATCGTTGAAGTCGGTGAAGCCATCATCATCATCGTCGTCATCCTCAGTAGCATCGAGGCAGCCGTCGTGGTCAGCATCATTCATCGTAGATGATATCCAACCAGTGGCACCCTTTGGACAGCGGTCAAAACCTGACCAGGCGAGTACGCAACCACCGTCGGACACGGAGGTGTCACAGATATGGTCATCATCATCATCGAGGTCTTCTCCCTCGTCTTGACAGCCATCACCATCATGGTCGGTGGTCGAACCGCTCAACCATCCGAGCATTCCTCTCTCACAGTCATCCGAGCCATCGCTGACCCCGTCTTCATCATCATCATCATCCTCCGAAGCATCGCGACAACCGTCACCGTCGTGATCACTGTCCGTGTTCGAGGTCCAACCCAGTTCACCGAACTGGCAGTTCTCGGAAGAATCTGGAACCGAATCACCATCGTCATCAACATCACAGAGATCCCCCTCGTTATCCGAATCATGATCATCCTGCCCGACATTAGGAATGAGCGGACAATTATCATCCTCATCTTTCACAGAGTCTCCGTCCATATCATCAAAAGGGTCGATTCTGACTACCCTGTTCAGGGCTCCATCGACGTACCATAGATGTCCTTCAGGTCCAACCTCAAGTCCCATGATGGAATTCGCATTGGTGGTGATGCTATCGAGTAGGTTCCCCTGTAGATCATAGGCGTATATCTTGCCATTGATGTTGTCAGAAACGAAGAGGGTATCGTTGTGCAGGGCGATTCCTGAAGGCCTGGTTGGTTGAGTAGCGAAGACCCCATGATCCACCCCATTTGCAATCGAATACTCAGCGAGTACTGGATCCATCTGTCCAACAGTGGTAGGAGTGAAACCATCAGCAGAATCAGTATCCACCCAAAGGATTTCTCCCCCTCCTGTATTGGCGATGTACAACTTGGCGGTCGATTTGTCGAGAATCATGTGGCCAGGAACCCATGCCGTTCGACTCAGTGAGACTTCAGAGTAACGACGTACAATGCCGTCATCATGGTCATCACCGCCACAGTCATGGTCCTCCACAAAGTCATAGTAGACCAATTCACCATGATAGCCATCGAAATACCAGTAGGCGTTCCCTGAATCGTGTGCCACCCCCATTCCATTCGGGCTCTCATGTAACATGTCTAGATGGCTTCCCAGTTCGTCGCCAGTACCTTGATTGACCACTGCGAATTCTGAGAGGTCGCTCGGCCACAGTGCCGGACCCATGAAGTTGTTCGCACTTTGCTGACCATCGAAGGTGTTACGAGTCTCTTGCGCCGAGGCAAAGACCCAGTCATGTTTGGAGTCATATTTGCCAAAAGCGATGGAACTGACCTCTTCCATGAAGTGGTTGCTGTAATAATCGTCGCGATTCTCCGACCATTGAGTCGCCTTGCCTGCATCGTGGATGATGGTGATACTGTCGGTCGCCCGGTTAGCTACCCAGAGGTCGTCCGTTTGACCGGGGTGGAACTCAAGATCCCGGGGCTTGTTGAGGGTGTCCGCACTGGTAGCGATCACCGTCTCGGTGAATCCCTCTCCAAATTGTTCAACTGCCGAATCATGGGAAGTGCGTTGTTTGTTGAGTACATCGTTCATGAGTGGTGCGACAGGCGATGAAAGTGGAATCAGCGCCGTCAACATCAGCAAAGTCAAGAGCAAACAACCCAAACGCATGATGTTGGGAGGCTGACCCGTGTTAATATTCATTGCCAAACATTTGTTGTGAATGTAACACCGATGTTGACACGATGATATCAAGAATCTAAGCACGGGAATAAGGAATCACGTGTTGAACCCACGATATCCAGACCAATGTGGGCCCCTTGAATTCCAATGAATGAATCCAAAACACAGTATGGGCAACAGCCTTGAACCCCGAAGGGCCTACGGCCCTTCATGGCGGACATCGGTATCATCGCAGGATACCCACTTGTCGCACTTGCATCACCCGTCATCGCAGGGGTGATCGCATGGGTTCTGTGGAAGGTATGGATTCCCCGTTCACTCGTTGATCTACAGGTCGCTTTCCGTACCGATGAACACGAATTCGAGGTTCATTCGGTGACTCGAACCATCGAAGATGCTCATTCACTGCTTGAACATCCAAGAGCGCGGGTCGGTGCCTTTCTCTACATCATGTCGTTGGTCGGCGTCTTCATCATGATGCTTGAGTTCTTTCTTGCCTACATCGGCTTCTACGACGGTTTTATCTCAGCCAATCTGATCATCGCCCTGCTGTTCATCTTCATTCCCGCTGTGGTCTCGACAGCATTTGCATTGACCGCACAGATATCTCCTCCAAAAGCAGCGACCAGAGCAACACTACAGGATGGAACCACGAAACGCCGAGGTCTGATCGCAGTCATTGCCATTCTATGGATTCTGGTCATCGCCATTCTGGAGTTGATACTCGATAAGATGGTCGGACTCTCGCAGAAGAACATCACTTCAGTCGTCTTGTTCTGTCTCCTTTTGCCTGCTGTCATCGCATATGGCAGGGTACTCGGCTCAAGTTGGCTGCCTTTGCTCCGTTCCAACTGGAAACTATCCAAGGGAGAGCCAAGCCAATTGCATCCCAGCAAACCATCCCCTGGAAAACAAACGATTGCTTTTCTTGTGGCAATAACCGCTGTGACAATGCCAGTGACCGCAGTCAACACATTGGTGACCCTGTTGCTGGTGATCGTGTTTCCAAACCTGTTCGCACATTCTGACAGAGTTCTGGCCTTGCCTGAATACACCCAACAAGCGATGGTGATGGAAGAAGGTGGGTTGCTTGGATTCGCTGCCATTGAACTGTTCTCGTTCATTCCCATCGAAGAAATAAGAATGCCACTGGTGACCTCGATACTGTTGTTCCTGCTGCTCAATATCGCATTGATCGGTGTAGCGTTCGTCTACGACGTCGCTCGCATCCTGTTCCTCGGAATCTCTGATGTCGGTGGCAAGGGCGGCATCAGGGTGGCAGAAAGCAGATTATTACGTTCTGAGAAACGACAACAGGCACGCGTGCTGAATTTCTGTTTCTCCGCATTCGCTGGACAATCCATCTTCCTGTTGTTCCTGGCGATGATCACATTCTGGGATTCATCCTTCCTCCCTCATGGCGCAGGATGTGGACCTTGGGAAGGAAACCTCTGCACCATAGTCGAGAAGGATGCTATGGAGCAATTGACATGGATGCTGGCGGCGGGAGGGCAATTGGCATTTCTGGTCGTATGGGTCATGAGCCGCAGCATGAGAGAGACTTTCAACAAGACACATTTCGATGCAAGCGCTGATTCTGAAAGGACCGAGATGTCGGCCTGGGAAGATGTCATCTTCCTGCAGCAGACCCCTTTGACGACATTATTGGCGAATGATGATTGGGATGCGATCATCAAGCGTTGGGAAACCCACACCAGTGGCCCCGAGGAGGGATTGACCACTGTCAGAAGAGCGCAGGATGAAATGATGCTGAATGCGGCAATAGGTAACTGGGATGAGGCCGAACAGTTGGCACTATCTGTTCTGGCTCTCAAAGGAGGAGTCGCCAAAGAGGCAAGAATAATTCTGGCTGCAGCATCGGTTGCTCAACGAGATTTCCAAGAAGCGCAACCACGATTGAATATGCTGCGAGGAAAATCTCAACAAGCCATGCATCTGGAGTGGATCGGCGAGATCATCGAACCTGAAACCGTGGAATTTGAAGAAGCGATGCTGCCGATGCTCGCCCTTGACCCCTTGGCTCGATTGAACAAGGACCTACTTCAGAGATGGGCACAATGGGAGCCCTGGTCAGAGATAGAACACCGGAATGATGCCGTGGGCAGGAAATTCCTGCTCGCTGATGTCGCTCGTATGCGAGTGGCTGGACGCTCACAGGAGGCTCTTGATCGATTTGAATACTGGATCCACAAGAATGAAGTCGAAGATTGGGTGATGGGAGATGTTGCTAGAGCCTTGTTGATGATCGATGTAGGAATGCCATTATCGGCTCGTAACATTCGCCGTGAACTGACCCTCAAGCATGCTCGTCATCCAGGAGTGAGGGCCTTGCAGTCACATCTGCTGAAACATGGAATTGAGGATCAACCTCTGGAACCATCTGATGGCTCAATCTTTGACTGGCCGGTGAACGATGGTACACACAAGCCGATCGAATTACAGATGCAATGGCTCACTCAATACAATCTGATTCCCTTTGAAGGTGAGTATGACGATGCCTGCGGAACTCATATGATGGAAGGTAATTCATGGCTGATGTATAATGCATCGAAGAAGGTGGGTATACATCCAAGCGCAGTGAAAGCCAAGGTCTGGTCCAAGGCTGCTGGCTGGCCAACGGTCTTGGACAACCCGGTCGGAAACCACATGTTGATGTCAGGACTGATAGCGAACGTCAACGGAATGCCTGTCGATATGGGCTTGCCAGCAAGTATCAATCTTGAAGATCCAAGAGTCCGCTTGGTGCTTGAACTGGACTGAACGAGGGGGCCTCATGTCGCAAGCATCATCCCTGCTCGGCTCTCCGATGTCCATCATGATGGCTGCTCCAGTCTCATTTGAGGAGCGTCTGACTGCGATGATAGCTGAACGTCGAGCGCGTCTAGAGAAACTGGTCACCGCTTGTGTTGGACTGTTGATGTTGGCAATGATCTGGATGATGGTTCCTGATCTTGAAGCATCTCTGATAGGCAGCGATCCCCTGCTTCCTGAACTGGGTCCGGCTCTGGTGATGCTGGCATGGGCCTTTTTCCTGCAGGATCTGATAGATGACGGGCCTGTTGTCAATTCCCGCATCGGGGCAGCAACCTCAGTCATGTGGTTACCCCTGATGGTCATCGGTTGTTGGACACTCAATGATTCACCTGGACCAATGCTTGGTGGGCTGGGATTGATGGGGGTTGGAGCCATTCTCTACAGAGAATCCAGGATTCGGTTGACCGGAGGTTGGGAAGCGACTCGATATCGTGCAGTGATGGGAAGCATCGGTCTGGTGATGGCTCTCTCCTTCTTTGTGGTCGATGTACCACAGGGCTCGGTGTTACTGGTCAATTCCGCCCTTCTGCTCGCCGCTGTTGCTTTCATCGTTCAGGATAGTATTGGCGGAGATGAAGACCGCGACCTGCGCAAGGAATTCCGCAAGAAACTCGACAGCGCTGAGAATCGCTTGCTCGAGTTGAAAGCAGAAGGTGTGGCTGTCGACCAAGCCTCCTCCTTGATCACAACGGCTTCTGAGGAAGGTCATCTCGACCCCAGATTAGGAATGAGACTGCTGCATGAGGCTCTGGATGACATTGAGAGGACGATCGCCTTTGCAGATGATGTTGAAGCCATCAAAGCAGATGCAGAGAGTGCAGTTGACGAAGCCGAGAATATTGCACCTCAGGTCAGAAGGCCTCGTTCTGCCTTTGTCCAAGGAAACCGCGAAGTTGAACTAGGCAGTCTCCGAGAAGGTGAGATGCTCTATCGTCAAGCCAAGAAGAGAGCAACAGACGTCATTGAATGGTGGCGCAAAGCAGAAATCGCCATCGGTGAAGCGAAGAGATTGATCGCTGATCTCGAAGGTGAGCAAGGACGAACTCTGAGAGATATTCTGACTGAAGCCAATGAGTGTCTCGAAGCTGAGGACGCCAAGAAAGCGTGGGAATTGGCGTGCGTCATCCCGCAACAGGCTGAAGCGGTTGGAGAAGCGGTGGATAATGCTGAAAGCGCTGTAGAGGAAGCACAACGAGTTCTCGAAGGCGTGGACGGTCTCGACTCAACGCTTTGGGTAGAACGAATGGAGACCGCCAAGGTAGCGCTATCGAAAGGAGACCATGCACTTGCTCGAGGATTGTCGGATGGTGTAGTCCGTGAAATCGGCCAGGAGCGCGAAGCGATGGAAGATGTTCGTCGTGCCATGCGGCAACGAAACAAATTGCAGAAACGCTGGAAGGAGCGTCCAGATTCAAAGGATTGGCAGACTAGATACGACGAACTCGAGAAGGCTGCTGATGAACTCCAATGGAGCCACGCAGCAACCCTTCTTGAGAGACTGACCAAGGACTTGGACAAAGAGGCCGACTCCTCTGGAGAAGCGGCTGAACTTCTACAATTCGTACAAGCGGAATGGGGTACCTTGCGAAATCAACTCGAAGCCTCGATGATCAAGGTTGATGATGACGAACGCCGTCGTTGCGAGGCTGCAGTTGGTGAAGCGACTGAGGCTCATTCCAAGAGTCAATGGAAGGATTGCCTGACCTCACTGGGCAAGGCTGACGACCTGATGGAAAGGCTGCGTAGAAGGATATGAATCACTTCTTGGCAGTCTTCTTTTCAGCATTATCATCTGATGATTTCTTCAGCATGACAATCACCACTCCTACCATGACGATGGCCAACATCCAGAATGACATCGTCTCAACCGTCGACCACGGTTCATCAGCCATCACTCCGGTCTTGATGACATAGGATTCCCATTCTCCGTCAGTGCCTTCCCATTCCACCAACAGATTGAGCACTTCATCATCTTGAGCGTGCCAGATCAAAGTGACCTCATCCTCACCAGGACCATATGGAGTTGCGGTGGGCATCGCTCGCTCGATACAATCCGCGCCGATGCAGAGTCGCATCCATCCCCCCATTGCTCCTTCATTAATCACCAGGATCTTGACTTCATGGTCACCAGGCCGGACCCCATCCTTCGGTATACTGACCTCGCAACAGATGATATCGACCACATTCAACGGATGAATCTGTATCTCGACGTCATATTGTGCAGTATTCCCTGCTTCATCGGTAGCGCTTATCATCAACCTGTGGATTCCCAGAGATAATTCCGGAAGAGAGGTGTTGATCGCAGATTGCCATGATACGCTACTCCTATCGGGAAGCATCTCATCATCCAGTTCAATACTGAAGGTCAATTCCTCAACCGCTGAAATATCATCGAATGAACCTGAGATATCGAGGAACATTGAATCCCCCACTCTGGGTTGGGTCAATCCGGACATCATTCCGACACCATCGATCCAAATTGTGGGTTTGATGCTTGGACCAGTTCCATCGAGCACCTCAACATCCCATTCTCGAGTCACCTCGTGGCCAGCCTGATCAAAAACAACCACCCGCAAGAAATTGTGCGTCGTCTCCCTAGCGACCTGCCTGTCATCAACATCCATTCCTGCCTGATTGACACCGGTCCCCTGATGGAATACTATGGAGGTCAACGCTCCATTGTCATTCCAGTCCTCTGACTTGTTACTGTACCATGAGACCCCAACATTAGAACTGACCTCGTCGCTGACATTACTGCTCAACCATATCCTCTGTCCTGCCAGCGACCCTATCGAATCACAAGTGAGAATGTTGACCTCGGCCATTTCCGCTCCATCACAACTGACATTGGCAGTGATTGAATGGATCACAGGGTCGTCACCATCGAGGAGCAATGAGCCATTCCAGACTCCTTCGATTCCATGATGGTCAACACAGGTCATACTCATGTTGATGCTATCACCAGGATTCCAACCATCCATCTCAGAAGCATTCAACTCAACTTCCGTGGAATCGTATGAATGAACCACTGCATCCTCTCCGATAAGCGTCCACGAACAGTCGATGGTCCCGATTCCATGATCGAAACTTGCACTCGCGTCGATGTTGAATGCAGAATCATAGGGCTGGATCCCGCCACTGTCTGAGTATACACTTGGTGCGGAATTCTCTCCAATCGAGACCGCTAGACCGCCAGAGACTCCGGTCATGTTCCTATTGACGATGAACGAGGTTGGAGTTCCTTCAATCCAATCGCTCTGAGAAGACGATCGATATTCCCAAGGCGATGGAACGTCGATGCGAAGCGGAGTCGACTGTCGTGGGTCATCATCAAAGAACAATGAAACCAAAGCATGTGGATTGTGATTGCGTTGAACGCTGAATGCTCCATCCTCATTCCATCCCCAGGTGCCATTCGCAGAGATGTATCCAGCGATGTTGATGCCAGCATTGGATAATACCTCGACACTGTCAATGGCACAACACAATCCTTCGATGCCCGAATACCAGACACTGTGATTCAAGAGTTCGAGGAAAGCACTCTGGTCTCCATTCAGATGGATGTCAATCTGCATATCCAATGGTAGGCCCCAATCTCCCAATAGAGTACTACCCATGCCACTGTCGAATCTGTAATGAGCACTCCAGTTCAATTCCAATTCTGAACCCGGAATCGGTAGACTGACGAACTCGAGTACTGCCAGTCCTGATTCAACGGCTTCTGGTTCACTCTCATTCAACCATGTCATGAGTCCGACTTCATCAACAAAGGTATGCCGCTGTGCAGCGACGACAACAGCCCACTCCTCCCCTATATCGAGAATCGGCAAGGAGGCATTGAAGTACCCATCAACTCGATCAATATTGACCTGATGGCCACTCGCTGGATGGATGAAGCGCAGTAGTTCTGTCGCATTGCTCATGACTGAGATATCGGTGCTGGACAAGTTCTCTGCAGAGACATTGCTCTGTGCAGTCAGCATTGAGCCATTGCTGGTACTCAACAACAACCAGCCGCTCTGATTCAACAAGGTGGGAACGCTTTCACCTTCCAGGCTGATGGAACCATTCGCATTCCACCAACTCATGGTTGAGGCGCCAGTGACATTGATTGCAGTGCCATTCCATGACTGTTCGAGCAATACTTCCAATATACCTCCAGACTGAGGATTGACCGCCCACGTATCGTTGAATGTTCCATCGTCACACTGTGCTCGTAAGTGAACACTTCCACCAGTCAATCCTTCAAACACATAAGTATCTCCAATTATTGTTGCAGTTGTAGCATCATCCCATTCCTGCAAGGGACTCCATGCAGATTGAAGCAGGACCTGACAAGTAGCGTTGGTCGGGGCTAATTCAATCTGCCAGTCTTCAATTGAATTTTCTGAAAAAGCAATTGGAACTTCTTCATCAAGCATCAGAGGATTGAATGAAACAGCCAGCAATGATGCCAGCAAGAGAAGTGCACACCTGCCACGCATTCACATCACTCCAGGTCACCCGAATCGAAAATGACCCTACTGGACTGAGTCTCCACCACCACTGGTAGAAGTTTATTGCCAGGTAAAGCTTGAGCGATCTTCTCCCTGACCCCTTCATCTCCATGGAAGAGAATGAAACCACCTCCACCGGCACCGAGTAACTTACCACCTGTCGCTCCCTGTTCACGTATCGTCTGATACAGGGAATCTATCTCAGGAACCGAGATTCCTGCTGCCAACTTCTTCTTCAGCATCCAACCCTCATGCAACAATTCACCCAGTCCTTTGAGGTCTCCAGAGAGCAACAGCCCTCGAGCCTGCCTCGCTTGTTCACACATCTCATCCAATTGAGCCATGTTTTCTGGACTGTTGACACTCTGCTGTTCCAACATCTGTGATGCCGACCTGGTCAATCCGGTGTACAGCAGAGTGAATTCATCCTCAATTCGCTGCAGCAACCCATGCGGCAACTCCAATGGTTCAACGATGACGCTGTCATCAGGAAGGAAACGGATATGATTGACTCCACCGAGGGCTGCAGCGTATTGGTCCTGTCTTCCAATCGGTTGCCCAAGGATATCCATCTCGATCTGGCAGGCTTGAGCAGCCAGTTCTTCGGGCGAGACCGCGTTTCCATTGAAGCGATGCAATGCATTGAGCAATCCCACCGTCACCGCGCTCGAAGAACCCAGACCAGTACCTCTGGATGGAATATCAGCGATGGTGGTGATCTCAACACCCTTGGTCACTCCAGTCATTCGCATGGCTTCACGCACCAATTCATGCTGCAGGTCCTCGAAATCATCTACTATCTCTGTTTGAGAATATGAAAGGCGGATATCATCACCAAAACGCTTGTTCACGGTCACATGGATGTATGCTGCCATCGAAAGAGAGGTGACGCAGCCACCATCTACAGAATTTCGATAATATGCTGGCAGATCGCTACCGCCGCCGCAGAATGAAACACGCAGAGGTGTACGCGAAATCATCATCAGAGCCGGCGAGCCATACACCATTCATCAAGGCAGTGGCCACAAGACTGTATCCCCCTGTGAAGATGGTGCAGCAAAGGAATGCTCATAGGAGTGCTTCTCTGAAGCGCGTTTGGAGGGAGACGATGTCGAGTCTAATCACCATGGACGACCTGAGCGATGAGGACATCCAAGAAGTCCTCGATGCAGCCGAAAGACTGCTACCAGTGGCCAAGGGTGACATCCACTTACCACTGCTTCAAGGAAGGATTCTCGGCAATCTGTTCTTTGAACCGAGCACCCGCACAAGGATGTCGTTTGAGACAGCCATGAAACGCCTCGGGGGTGAAGTGGTCAATCTGGGCGCAGTAGCCTCTTCATCGGTAGTGAAAGGAGAGACTCTGTACGACACCATCAGGATGGTTGACGGATATGCCGATATCATCGCTTTACGTCATCCAAGACAAGGTGCTGCTCAGTATGCGGCTGATGCTGCTGAAGTGCCCATTGCCAATGGTGGTGATGGGGCCGGACACCATCCGACCCAGACCATGCTCGACCTGTTCACTATCAGACAAGCACATGGAAGACTCGATGGGCTAAGAGTGGTGATGGCTGGAGACCTTCGATATGGCAGGACTGTACACAGTCTTGCCCATGCACTGGTTCGTTTCAACTGCGAATTGGTGTTCGCCAGTCCAGAGGGGTTGAAGATGCCAACAGAGATCGTCGAGGACCTAGAGGTACACGGTGCAATCATCCTTGAGAGCGATGACCTGCAGAATCATATCGATGATGCTGATGTACTCTACATGACCCGTATCCAGAAGGAGAGATTCCCGGATGAGGATGAATACAGAAAGGTCGCAGGTTCATTCTCACTCTCTGCTGATAATCTCACCAATGTCAAAGAAGGAATGATCGTGATGCACCCCTTACCCCGAGTGGACGAGATATCTCCCGATGTGGACAAGACTCGCCATGCACGTTATTTTGAACAAGCTTTCAACGGCGTTGTCACAAGGATGGCATTGCTTTGCAGAATGTTGGGAGTAGAGGTCCCAGCCAAAATAGGAGGTGGCGCTTGATGTCGGCCCCAGAGACTTCAATGCGAAGGGTGACCGCCATCAACAACGGCACTGTCATCGATCATGTACCTGCAGGTAAGGCTCTACTCGTCCTCAAGATGCTGGGGCTCGATGGGGAGATGGCCACTCCCGTCTCCATGGTGATGAATGTTCCCAGCAAGAAGATGGGAGGCAAGGATATCATCAAGGTCGAAGACAGGGAATTGACTCAACATGAACTCGATAGATTGGCCTTGATAGCACCCAATGCTAGTGTTGCCATCATCCGTGCCTACACTGTTGCGGAGAAGAGAGTGATCAATCTTGGTGATGAAGTGGTCAACGTGGTCTATTGCACCTTTGCAAACTGCGCATCTCTTGGAGACAGAGAACCCCTGCCACATCGGATGAAGGTGGTCTCGGTTGAACCACTGAATCTACGTTGCCACTACTGTGGTAGGCCCCAAGATATCTCCGAACTGGTAGAGAATCTACTCTGATTCAATATCAGTCACTGGGCTGCATCATCGATCATTGCCGAGAATTCGCAGGCCTTGCAGATCTCTCCACTGGTCGGTGAACCGCAATTTGGACAAGGTGTAGGCAACAAGGGCCTGAAATCATCGACTCCTGCCATCTTGGCCTTCTTCTCCAATTCCTTGACCGCATCCACCATGTGTACAAGGCCATGTCTCGAACCAGGAACATCCTCCTCCAACCGAGATACCATCTCTCTGTTTCGCTGCCTGAGAGCTCCAGGTGCATATGGACATTCATCGTGGAAGAATGAAAGCCCCAGTGCCATTGCACATGCGTGAACCTCTTGCTCCGGTATCCAGCGCATCGGCACCACTCTTGGAGCAAGACCCTCGATCGGGGCATCAGTATGAGGAGCCAATCTCAACGTCCGTTCGATATCCCCTTTCTGCATATTCATCAAAACCGTCTGCGCCATATCGTCTAGATTGTGCCCTAATGCCATGACATCTGCTCCAACTCTCTCGGCTAGACGGTTGAGACCTTGACGTCTGAACACTCCACAGAATGAACAAGGCGCCATCCCTCTGGTTTCAGAGTGGCTCTCCCGAATGACTGGCAAGCGTTCAACCACAGTATCCATCCGCTCAAAACCAAGTTCTGGATAAGAAACGGTCTCGAAAGGAATCTCCAGACTCTCAGCCAATTGTCGAGCACATTCCATCGAAGGAGAACGATAACCATCAATTCCCTCATCAACACAACCTGCAACCAGCCGGACATCCTTTCTCGGACCAAGGATTCGGACCAAGCGGTCGAGGAGAAGAGCGGAGTCTTTTCCTCCACTGATAGCCACTAGAATTGTGGTTTCACCTCCTCCTTTAGGTAACTCCAACTGCTTTCGCAATTCCTTGGCAAACCGCTTGTGGACACTATCGATGAGGTGTTTATTGCACAATGAGTTACCAGAATATCGCTGGAACAGGACCGAAGGCTTGTCGCAACGGTCGCAGCTAGGTACTTGCACTCCATCGGCCATACTACCTCATCCTGCTGTCACGCTTGAGGATGGCGCAAGAGAATTTACACATTCATGGAGAAAATTTCG
>CALCOQ010000134.1 GCA_937897005.1 uncultured euryarchaeote | reverse complement strand
GCGCTCTCCCTTTCACTGAGAGTTTTGACCCATCTTCTCTGTCTATCGAACTCATCTCTAAGATAGTCTATCTGTTTTTGTGTGAACGTCAGTGAATTGGAGAGAATCTCTTCAATTCCTTGCTCATCCCCCCCATCTTCCATTTGATTCACAGCCAAAAAGACATTTCAGTTCAATTTTCATGCTCTTGGACTAAGCAATTAGCCTTGATTGATTCGGTTGGCAAGATAGGATTACATTTCATTTTCATAGAATGAACAGATAGTCAATACGTTTTCAGATTACAGTTTCAATCAAATGCGGGGGGCAGGATTGAACCTCCGGCTTGAACGGTAGCATTGCTTCCTGTTGCTCAGTTCAAGCCTGGTTCAAATCCTTTTGATTTGTAATGCGGGGGGCAGGATTTGAACCTGCGAACCACTGAGGACTGCGACCTGAACGCAGCGCCGTTGACCAAGCTTGGCGACCCCCGCAAGGGTGTGCCCGCCGACCAGCCACCACCTTATCAAGAAAACGAAACCTGTGTCGAGCGTGGACGAAGCAGCACCGGCGAGACAGCGTATGGTCGACGAGCAACTGCTCGCTCGAGATATCGAGGACCAACGAGTACTGAAAGCCATGCAGTCGGTTCCTCGTCATGCCTTCGTTCCAGAAGGAATACGTGCTTCAGCACACATGGATAATCCTCTTCCCATCGGTCACGACCAAACCATTTCTCAGCCCTATATCGTCGCTCTGATGACTCAATTACTGGCCCAGAAAGTACCAGTGGGTGGCCGAATTCTCGAGATTGGTTCAGGCTCGGGATATCAGACCGCCATCCTTGTTTCGATGGGTTTCGAGGTCCACTGCATAGAAGTCATTCCTGAGTTGGTGCAACCTTCCCGAGAGGCCCTCTCAAGTATTGGATTGGAACCGGCTTCGATGAACATCGGAGACGGCCATCTGGGAATGTCTGCCAAGGCCCCATTCGATGGAATCCTTGCTGCTGCTTGTGCTCGTAAACTCCCAAAGGCTTGGAGAAACCAACTCAAGGAAGGTGGAGTGATAGTGGCTCCAGTCAAACGTTCATCAGGTCAATACCTGTTTCGTTGGACCAAGAAGGGCAGGGCGCTCAAGCGCGAGAACATCATCCCTGTGAGATTCGTGCCTCTCCTCAAGTCCTGATGGCAAGACAATTATTCCCTTAATCCATCTTGGGTCCATGGCAGAGCAGGTCAGTTCGCGGGCTGATGCGGCCGGAGACGAGTGGCATCAGGCCTATTCGTTGTAGATCGGTGTTTCATCGAGATGGAATGCTAGATTGACCAACCACCATGTGATCAGGTCAAAGGATTCGACAAGATTCTGTTGCCCAGTCCTGTTCTCTGTCACCATCCATTCGTTCATCGTATCCAGAGTGTCGCATGGTGCGTGGTAACAGTCGTAGCCTCCAGTGATGGCGCCGAAGTCCATTGAAACAACGTCGAGTCGATAGGCGAAACGGATGTAATCGCTGCGTCCACGCTGTGATTCATGCACCGAGATGGTGTTTGGATGTGTATGGTCGTGGTCTTTCATTGCAGCATAGCCCTCTTCATGGTATAGTTGACGCCCGTTTCGTAATACTTCAGCGATGTCGTTGTTGTTCGAACCCAACCATTCTGCGAGGTGGATCATCTCCCATTGTTCACCCAATTGGTCGTCGGTATCCGGAATGACATCCATGACCAAGGTGTAGTCTCCTGGATAATTCACTCCCGCACTGTCGATATTCAGATAGTTGGTCACCGATACGCCTTCTGGAATATCATCTATCCATCTATCAACTCCGAAGTACCCATTCTCCTCATTGGACCAGAAGCACACCGCCAGAGTTCGTCGCATCTCGAATTGAGAGAGTCCTCTTGCAGCCTCTAGCACCATTGCCACCCCTGCAGTGTTGTCATGTGCACCGATATGAGTCCCTCCTCCGGGTCCGCTACCGATCTCGGCGATATCGAGATGAGCGCCAAGGACCAACCATTCATCTGGGTGTGTGGTGCCGGTCTTGTAGCCACAGACGTTCACTGCAGCAGGAGTCGAAGAGAAGGGATATCGGTGGATCTGAGCATCCATTCCCATGGAATTGAATTCACCGGACAAGAACCCCAATGCTCTTTCGTATACGGGGTCCATGGGTATGAATGGCCCCCAACGTTCATTGTATCCTGAATTGCCATCGGTGTACATCTCCATCCATTCCAGTACCGCGAATCCATTGACCAGGCCAGTACTGTGATTCGCTCCTTCCTCGGCCGAGATCCCAGATTCAGAAGGGCGTGAAACATGTTGAGCGGCAAAAAGTTGCGTAGATGTGTTGAATGCCTCCTCCCAACTCTGATTGCTGGCCCGTGACTCCCAATTCCTCTCTCCATGCTCGCCTATCAAGAAATATGCATACTCGATGTTCGTCGGAGCCAACATCTCAACAATCTGCGAATCCTGAGCCTTGAGATCCAAAGTGGTGGAGTTGCTCACCAGTCCGGAATCATCGATGATGAAGTAGGGAATATGAATACTCAAGTCACGAGTTGCAGTGAATTCCACCTCTTGGAAGATTGCACCTATGAGAATCTCTGGAGTGATGACTACATCAGTGGATTTCAGCCCCTCGATCTCTTCTGTTTCGCTGAAGCATCCTGACAGAGCAGGAGAAATGATGAGAAGGGACAGCAGTAGTGCACTCTTGCCCCTCATGCGGGGAACAAGCGACCTTGTGTATATGCAGATTGCCTTCACCAGGGAAGCTCTTCTCCATCGTATTGAACGAATCTTCCAGATATCTCCAACGTCTGCTCTTCGACCCGTTGGATCATCCCCGCAATACTGTCCAGAGGAGTCACCGTGGCATTGGGCCCACCCATATCTGTCTGCACCCATCCAGGGTGTAGAATGACTACACTGATGTTGGCATCTCTCAACTCATTCTTCATCGCTGCACTGAACATGTTCAAGGCCGATTTGGAGGCTCGATAAGCATAGGACTTGCCACTGATACAATCCTCGACCGACCCCATCAGACTGCTGACCATGGCGATGGTAGACATCTCATCACCACCCAGCCTAGAAAGCAGAGCCTGAGTCACTCGCATCGGTCCAATCGAATTGATGTCGAGAACCTCCAGTGCCTGTTCGTGGTCGATATCCTCTATCGAGCGCCAACGCCCGTCACCCACTCCTGCATTGTTGATCAGAAGATCCACCCTTTCAGGTAGCGTGGAAGCAAATGCTCCTACTGATTCAGTCGAGGTGACATCGAGTTGATGGAGATGAGCACCAGTACCTGATAATCCACCTTCATCAGTACGGTATCCTGCATGGACATCCCAGCCCTTGTCGAGAAGTTGTCTTACCCATTCGAGTCCTATTCCACGATTCGCTCCGGTCACCACTGCGGTTGGCATGGATGTTGGTCTGAGTAGTCACTCATAGGCTTGTGTATTGATGGTGAAGATGGTCTTCTGAAGTACTCACAATCATACTATACTGAAACCAATGCTTGTGTAAGTTCCAAAGTTCGTCAGCGTTCCGACAGGGTCGTGCAGACCATTCTGATGTCGGCTGTGTTTGCGGGGCTGGTGGCCATTGCAGTCACAGTAGCGATTGAACGATGGGGGGGAGTCATCGGGGGGATTCTTGGTACTCTACCGACGACGATAGTTCCTGCTGCAATCGGGATGTATCTCGCTGGTGGTCAGGATGCTCTGCAGACCAGCCTGTCGTTGGTGCCGTTCTGGATGGTTCTGAACTCGTTATTCGTGGGTTCATGGGTTCTCTATCCCCGGCTCAGACAGGATGTCAAACTCTTCGAGATGGCCATGGTTTCGCTTGTGACATGGGCCTTCTTGGCAATTCTCTTGTCCCTCTGCCTCGATTTCGCTATCATCCGTTATCCACGATTCCTGATTGGACTGCTTGGGATGTTCGTACTGATCACCCTTGGAATATGGATGACTTGGAGGCCCACTGATACACCGAGAGGAAGCAGGTCGGTCAGTCGTGGTGTGCTCCTTTCAAGAGGAATTGGTGCTGCGTTCGCCATCGGTATTGCAGTGTATCTGTCTGGTCTCGGGATGCCTCTCATCGCAGGTCTTGCTTCGGTCTTCCCAGCCATATTCCTGACAACGATGGTGGGACTATGGATTTCTCAAGGACCAGAGGTTCCGACAGGTGCTGCAGGTCCGATGATGTTGGGCGGTTCCTCGGTGGGCGCCTATGCGCTGGTTGCAACCTGGGCATTGCATGAACATGGGATGGTGATTGGCAGTATCATCAGCTGGACTGTTGCAGTCCTGAGCACGTCGCTACCGGCTTTCCTATGGTTGAGGTACAGATCTTCATTCATACAGCGTAGATGACCGCTTCTCCAAATCAAAGGATTGTTGAATGAAACCCCCTCGTAGGGGTTTCAGGAGCAGATAGCATGAGTTGGACTTTGTGGGTTTTCTTTGGAGGGGGGATTCTTCTCATGTGGTTGAACTACAAATGGGGAGCAATGAATCATCATTCACACCGAGTGGCGGATTATGAGGCGAAAAAGAGAAGGGAGAAGGAATAATCACTTTCTGATGGAACAATAGATGGAGGGCAGATAACATGTTGAGTTGGCAATTGTGGACATTACTGATATTGGGGATAATTCTCATGTGGCTCAAGGCCTCCAGAAATCCTTGGTTCAAGAAGGAATGATCACTTTCTGATGGAACAATAGATGGCTGCTTCTGGCCATATTTCGCCTACTACGCCCCCCAACCCTACCTGAAACCTCCGTAACACCGCCCTGAAAGGCGTGGGAACCGTGGTTTTGAGGTGGTTTAGAGGCACGAGTGTCGGCAAAATGAGTAAAT
>CALCOQ010000133.1 GCA_937897005.1 uncultured euryarchaeote | reverse complement strand
GCTTCATGTACCACGGGTCAGAACCGCCCGTCATGTCCCACCCTAGAGTTCCAGATGCAGCCATTGCTGGAATGACGTTCCATGAGGTTCGAACCACCAGAGCAGCCACGAAGGCCGAGAAGGTCAAGACTCCAGCCCAATGGGCCTGCCACCACTGTCGTGCATGGCTTGGGTCGTTCAATTCGCGATTGTCCCAACCGCCCCATTTGTCGTGTCCAGCGATGTAGAACACAGCGACGAAGACGAAGAAACTGATACCCAACCAGATGAACAATCCTTGGGTGCCTTCAAGCATCTCAACTTCAAACCAGCCAGCTTCCTGCCAACCTCCAATGGTATACATGACCCAACATGCCGCTATCAACATCGCTCTGGTGTACCAGCGCTCAGCGATACAGAAACCTATGAACAATATGATGACCCCGGTGAACAGGGACCACCAGTACGAAATATGGCCATGTGAAACTTCCTCGACCACCAATTCCAACCTTGATGCATAATCACCGGTTGCGAAATGAACTAGACTTGCTACATGTGCTAAAATCCAGGCAGAGAATACCGCCATCAATGTCCATTCTGTGGAATTAGGTTTCTTCCCTTCTCTGGATGGAAGGAAACTCCACCATCTTCCTCGACCCGGTGCAAACAACAGGCCACGTTGCCCAGTTGCTACAACAACGCCGAGAAGTATCGAAACAGTCCAGGCACTGAAGAACAGGAAGCCAGTTGCCAGTCGATGTTCATCAAGATAGTATTCATCATATTCATCTCCTCCGAAGGTTCCATCAGAAATCTCATCAGAGGGATTGTTGTTCACAATATCCTGCTTTTCTCCGGCCCAGGTATCTGCAGCACCTGCGATCAACAGAGCAAACATGAATCCAATGATAACGAATGTCAGTATGGTCTGTTCCTCGTGTCTTCCGCGAATGTCGAAGATATGTCCTCCAACTGCCAACAGAAGGAACAGTAGTGCGGTCAACGCACCAATGGATGTGAATGTCGCCATCACCCAAGCGATGACAAGACAGACAAAGAAAAATACCAGAGAGAGAACAGATGGGCGGATTTCGTAGATGCCAGAATCGCCGATATACCGCGGCAGGGTAGCGAGAATTGCAGCCGCACACAATACAGCAAACGTCAATCCCGTCTCGTTGGTCATAAGTTCCAGACCCAAGGCCTGGCCGGTGGCGAAGGCCAGCAATACGGCTAGAGGGGCAATTAGCCACCCAAGCGCGAATGCTGGTCCATTGTTCTCATTTTCATCAGTGTTCTCCATGGGGAACCATCTCTCTCAATTGTCAGCCTAAAGGCTGGAGCGTCCACGCCACCTGTGGTCTATTTTTAGGGCTTGCCATGTATAGGCATCCCCACATGTGGCGCAGCACGCCATTCAGTAAGTTTTGCATTTATATCTTGAAGATAATTGACTCCGCCGTCACAATGCACGGTATCCAATGTCACTACGATGCTGTGAGCCTTCAAGTTCAATCTTCGCAATCAAGTGATAAGCGGCCTCACAAGCCTCACGGAGAGAGGGAGCCATTCCTGTCGCCGAAAGTACCCTGCCACCAGTAGAAACCAATTCACCATCGACAAAGGCTGTTCCAGCATGGTTTATCCATGAAGCAGAACTATGTTCTCCATCCTGCGAACGTAAGCCAATTCCAGAAATCCGCCTGCCTTTGACCACCGTTCCAGGATATCCTTCGGCAGCAAGAACCACGGTGAGACAATGTGAGTCAAGGAATCTTACTTCTTCCTCTGCCAATCTTCCCTGTGCCGCAGCAAAAAGATGTTGAGCAAGATCCGTCTCGATCAATGGCAGTGTTATCTGACATTCAGGGTCACCGAAGCGGACATTGAATTCAACCACATATGGATCGGATTCGGAGTCTATCATCAATCCGACATAGAGTACCCCTCGATACGGATTCTCGGAATTCCTCAGATCCTCATGCATTGGTTTCACGATTCGTTCAATCGTTTTCCTGCGAACTTCATCGGTGAATACAGGTGCGGGCGCATATGCACCCATTCCTCCAGTATTGGGGCCACTATCGCCGTCACCCAGACGTTTGTGGTCCTGACTGGCCGGCAGACAAACGAATGCGGATTCATCCATCATCACCAACATACTGGCCTCTTCACCACTCAGGAATGCCTCCAACAAGACCTCCCCGTCACTCTCGATGGCGGCGAGTATCGCTTCTCTCGCTTCATGTCTATCAGTGGTGACAACAACCCCCTTGCCTCCTGCCAGAACATCTCTCTTCACCACCCAAGGGTGGTTGGAATAAGCATCAAGTGCAGAATCGATATCTGAATCGGAGCGGAGAATCTGATACTCTGCAGTCGGAACATCATTGTTGGACATCGCTTGTTTGGCTCGCAATTTACTTCCCTCCAACATGGCATTATCTGCATCAGGACCAAAACAAGCAATTCCTCTCTGACGCAGGATATCAGCCAATCCGTTGACCAATGGCGCCTCAGGTCCAACCACCACCAGATCCACATTGAGTTGTTCAGCCAGTGAGATCACTGCATCGACATCATCAGCTGAAATATCATGATTGGTAGCGATCAGACTGGTCCCTGCATTACCCGGACACAGGTGCACCTCAGCAACGGTTGGAGAAGCGACCAACGCAATTGCCAACGAATGCTCTCGGCCACCACCTCCGGCCACGAGCACCTTCAATCCAACACCCTCTTCATGTCCCCACGGTACAGTATCGCCCGATAATCGTTGACATCTGAACATCCGGTATGTTGAACAGCCTGTTTAATCGGTGTAGGAACATGGACGGGGATATCGGTACTATCGGGGTTTGGTGGCTGATACTCACGGTCCTCTGGATATACCTGCCAGGTTTCCTTGTCAACACCTGGGCCATGATGTGGGGCAAATGGCTGCCCAAAACAGGTTTTGGCCCTTGGCCAATAGATGGAGGCCGCATCCACAAGGATGGGAATCGGTTGCTGGGGGATGGCAAGACCTGGAATGGTTTGATCGGAGGCTCTGCAACCAGTGGTTTACAGGCCATTTTGATGGTCTATTTAGTATCCGGAAATGGACCGGATTCACGCCCGTTCATCGACATCATGTGGGGAGTCGGAGAGGAGGATTGGTTCTGGATGGGAGGCAAAATGATGACTGCTTTCTTCATCGGTTCAATGTTGGGACTATCATCATTGATTGGAGACTCCATCGGCTCATATATCAAGAGACGGAGAGGCTTGAAACGGGAAGGCGACATCAGCAGTAAAGCACCATTCTTGGATACTCTCCCATTTGCAATCGCTACATTCTCATTCGGCATCTTGTTCCTGAGAGGCTCAGCATTGGGTGACCCGGATGCGATTCTTGGAATGTTGATTCTTCTGTTGGCCACTCCTTTCATCCATCGTCTCTTCAATCAATTCGGTTTCTGGTTGGGATGGAAGGATGTTCCATACTGATTCGGCGCATCATGGGTGTTGACTAATCGAACTGTTAGCCACCCATTGCAGGGGAGGCGTTTTTGTCTGAAGAGGCCCCGCTTCTTGCCATGAGGCCCCGATGTGCTTACCGAACAATCACTACTTTGGTACTGATGCTGCTGCTGAGTAACCTGACAACTGCAACTGCGGCTCCACCGTCTGATGGCAGTACATCCACCATATCACTCGATGAGAATTGGAGTGATGATGCGGTCTTCAATGGCACTGTTATTGTTGCTTCAGGCGCCACCTTGACAATTTCATCAAACCTGTCCATTGCCACAGGCTCAAGCATAACCGTTTCAGATGGTGGAACATTGGTGGTCGATTCTGCAAATATGCAGAGTGAAGCGAATGATACCTGGCTATCGATGATCAGAACCACAGCCAATCTTGAGATTCCGCTGCAGGGAATTGGCGGCGAGGTCACCGTCAGGTTGTACTTCACCGCTGAACTGACTCAAAGTACATTGAAAGCAGGGTTCAATGGAACTGAACTACAGAACGCCGGTGGAGACCACACTGATTTGACAACTACGCTATCAGCAGGTACAAACAGCGTCCAGATCGATCTTGAAGCAGCCGGATTCCTTGCAGTCAAGGTCTCAGGAATAGATGTGCTTGAAGGAAGCGATAACGACGCCATAGAAGACCTGCGCGGATTGGATTATCACAACATGAAGGCTGATGGAGTCACAACGTGGAACATCGCCATCGCATCCGGAGGAAGTATGAACAGCGTATCTTCGATGCTGAATGGGGTTGATCTGGACTGTTCAGGCACCTGCACCTTGGCTTCGACCTCGATGCATACCTTCGCCCCAATAGACCTCGGGGCATCTGGCTCCTTGAGTCTCGACTCAAGCGACCTCAATGGAAGTATCACCTATGAGGATGTGAAGGGACTGCTCGGAGCACAGATCGACTGGGATGCCAACAGCACAGGCACCGGTGGAGAAACAGATAGATGGATTCTCGAGAATCAGGGCCAGACCCTTACTGCACCTTTGTCTGGGGTCGTCATCACACTCGAGGGACTTGGATACTGGAATACCTCAACACAGGTTTCGACCAGTAGCGACGGGACTGTGACATTGCCATCACGAATCGTGCAATGGATGGATTCCTCAGGAGTCGTTTCATCTGAAGACTCACAGATTACCGGTGTCACCTATAGTGAAGCATCCAATAGTTGGGGAACTTTCTCAGGCTCATCAGGTCCATTGGGTACAGATGATGTCACCCTTACACTCAATCTCCCTATGCTCTCCATACTCTCGTTGGATGTACTCGATGACAAGAGTATGACCAGTGATTCGGTTGATGTGAAAGTGTCTGTCAAGAATGAGGGTGCTTCAGCGACCATCAGACTTTCCTGCACTGATTCCTCAGGCGCTGATGCCAGCACTTATCCATCTTCTATTCCAGTCAATGCGAGCGCAGGGGCAACAACCGATGTGGAATTCACCTGGACCCAATTTCAGAAGGGTGAAGAATCACTGATCTGCACACCAATGATTCCTTCAGCATTCTCCGAGCATGAGTCTCTGGTCCTGACAAATACTTCATCAGCCACCAGCCAGAGCATCGATTGGGAAGCACCGATCGACCCGAATGAGGGAGGAATGGTGACCACCCTCATCGTCGCCATTGTCATCGCTATCGGGGCATTGTTGTACTACTCTAAGCGTGCACCTGCCAAGGAATATGACACTGAGATAGTAGAAGAGGAAGATTCCGCTGAAGAAGGAAGCGAAGAGGAAGAAGACGAAGACACCCCAGAAGAAGTGCCCCTTGAAATCTCTGAGGATTGATCAGCAAGTAACAGCTGGCTTGTAATCCGTATTACTGTCACGATTCTCGTTTTCTTCCCAATAGTAATGGAATCCATTGGTCTTGGAGAATGAATCATAAGAACCTCCTGTAGAAATCGTATGTGTTATTGTCAAAGTCGTCTTGTAACAACCATCTCCTTCATAGAAATCGTCGCGTGGAATATAGTGAACATCCTCCCCAAATTCGTCTTGAGTGGTATCCATGCTGTTACTCATCACCAACTCCATCCAACCTGTAGTGAAAGTTCCTGAATCTCCGCCACTGGATGTCATACTGTCACCATTCACGGTGAATACAGTAGATGCATCCCAGACAGTGGACCCCTCATTGGTGATCACGATGGTGAAGGTATAATCGCTGCTCAATTGTTTGATGTATGCATCCCATTGACCCTCTCCGCTCTCCCCTCTGTTAAGATTGGTCTTCTCCATTCCGATTCCAATCCCCATCTGCAGACCAAGATGCGTGGTTTCCGTGTGGCCTTGACCATTTGGATCCTCATCTTCCTGTTCAGTGACCGGTATCATGTCGACACCTGCAGCGGTGACCGTCCTTTCAAGAACATCTGGGTTTACCTCACCTTCCCACTCATGATTCCCTGCTGAGACCTTGATTGTATAGGTCAGGGCAGAATTACCGTCTTGATTGAATGTACTTCCCTGATAAATCTCAGATAATGGGGCTTCAACATCTGAATAACCCGTGGAGCCAGCATCTATTCCGCTCTTCGACCAGACCTCTTCACCGGCGACCTCGATGCTCGCGGTTGCTTCCTCTCCTCCAGTGTTGTAGACCGTGAATACCAGTGTATCACTGGCTTCGTCTATCTCGAAATCAGAAGCCCTGACATTTCCACCTTCCCAAGAGAATGCAGCGAAATATGGAATCGCTGAAACCACAAGAAATGCAATGCCGATAGCGGTCATTCGATTTCTGTTCCAGTCTCCTTTCATCTCCTTGAATCCCCAAGAAGTGAGACCCCAGCCAACCACCAGTAGCATGAATGGAATGATTCCTTCCCAATTCTTCAGATCCCACACCATGTAGATAACGACACACAAGATGATGAAACCCAGGGCGATTCCTGCCTGCCCGGTGGCTGAAGACATTTCGCCAGCAGGTCCCGTACCACCGCTTGCCTTGACCGTAGTCTTGCCTTTCTTCGAGCCTCCAGACGTAGTCTCAGCCACCGATGCCTTCTGAAGCAAGCCAGTACCCTTCTCTTTGGCAAGTTTTGGTTCGTCAGCCGTTCCAACGTGGTTGACAACGCCTTCAACGTCCTCATCCTTTGAGACATCCTTGGCCTTATCGAGTAATCCTGACATCAACTCACCTTGTTACTCCGTGCCTCTCGTGGCTCATCAAGCCTCCGCTTATTAGGAAGACAACCCTACGGGTTGTCAGACCACTCCTGCAACACCATCAACACTCAAGGGTGTTCACAGGTTCATCGTCTTCTTCTTCATCATTGATGAAGCGGCGGCCCAGAACCGCTGCTGCGAGAGCAACCATCGACAAGGTAGGAATTATCTCAAAACCTGGCAAGTAGACTCCACGGACATAAATGGTGATCATCTGAGTCTCTGTGGTCATACAATCTTCCTCTCTACAGGAGAAATCACTCTGCGCCTGGAACTCCAATTGGTAATATTCATCCGTCCAACCTTGATTCTTCGGAGTACGGACATTTATCTTGGCCTTGAACGGGGTCTCAGTCGCATACATCTCCATGCTCACTGCTGGAAGGGTTATCTGGAAACCCATGTCACGGAGATCTAGGAGATTCTTCTCAGGGATGGAGAATCTCATCTTGTCCTGCTGGTTTCCATGATTGTAGACATTGAAGATGAAAACGAAATCCACCTTTGGTCGCAACTGGGTGAAGGAATTCTCAGCAACTATCTGAACCATCGCGAACTGCTTGATGCTGACGATCATGTTCATCTCCTGAACGGTGGATTGAGTATTTGTAATCCCATTGACATGGGTCACTGTTGCTCTGACTGTTATTGGATGGTCTTTCATCTCAGCCTTCACAGGAGCGAGAACCCCAATCGGGAAATCAGCGGTCTGGCCGGCCCCGATGGAAAGTGTACCACTCGATGCCACAGCAATACCTGGAGATGCTGTTATCTGGATGCTGACAGTCTCGTCATATGCGGTTGGGTTCTGCACAGAACACATGGTTGAGCCATCTCTGGTCTTACCTGGTGCAACATCGATCTTGATGATCTGGTCATTGCAGGTAAGAGTAATCATAGGGGTGACGCTGCCCTGTGCCTGAGCACTTGGAACAGGAGCCAAGGCCACCATCAATGACCCCACATATACTGCGAGTACCAGCATTGGAATACGTTTCATCATTTCATCTCCGTTATTTTTCCACACTGCCCCTATTCATAACCATTATGGGTTGAAGCGTTGACAATTCGTTGAGTTCCCTACGGGAAATATATTGCGAGAATCAGATGAATTGGCCTCCTTATGCCAGCAATTTCCTCATGTTTGATGCTGTTTGATGGGCCCGACCGAATTTGAACCTTCGCTGCGAACAGTCGTGATGCTGGGTCTTGTTCAGTTCGCGGCTGGTTCAAACCGTCCTTGTGATGCTGTTTGATGGGCCCGGCCGGATTTGAACCGACGACCACCCGGTTATGAGCCGGGGGCTCTGACCAGACTAAGCTACAGGCCCTTGCACCACTGCCGACGGCATCTGATGACAAGGATTTCGCTGATACGACTCTGCTCACTCTTGAAAATGGGCGAGGCTGCTCTGATATGGAAGCACTATTTCACGCGCCTTGGTCTCGGCTTCATCCCTTATCGCCTCGGGCACGAATACGAGGACTCTTTGGTCGGGTTCCACCAATGAACGAACCAATGGACTGGCTTGACTCACATCTCTACCATCCTGTAGAAGAATCCCCTCGCTGTACGGAAGATATCCGCTCTTTGATATCGAGGCGATGATCAGGTCCTCCTCTGCCGCAAAACCAGCCTTGGTCAGCATACTGCTCAACGGCTCCACCAACCTGTCAGCCATTTCCAAGGATAAACCATCGATTCGCAGCGACTTGTGGAACTCACGACGGGATAGCATTCTCGCTGCCAGAGAGGAGAGAACAGGGTCTGTGTGGTCTGCCCAACGCATCATCCCAAGTTGAACATCGGCATCTGTCAATCTGCAGTATTCACGGACACCGAGTTCATCATTTATCAGCATGTCACGAAGTCCCGGCTGCAGTTCCAGTTCTCCTGCGATATGTAATTCCCGAGCCCTGGAAAGCATCCTGAGCAGATATGATTGTGTAAGCAGGTTGACCTTGTGGAAGTATACCTGCTGATACATGTGAAAACGACATACAAGATATGCTTCAATCGCTGGCAATCCCCAGTTCATGATGTATAGATGACCTTCATCATCAACGCGCATTGATCTGAGTACTCTATGGACATCGAAACCACCTATCTGAGCCCCACTGTTAGCTTGATCCCGGAGCAGATAATCCATCCTGTCCACATCCAGTTGGCTCGAGACGATCTCCTTGAGAAATGGCTCGATCGATTCACCATCATACTCTGACTCACCCTTCATGATAGCCAACAAGCGACCGAATCTCACTTCACCCAGAACCTCTCGAGTAGCGTTACCAATCTCAGTCTCCTTGGACTCAAGCATCATCACTCCCCATGTCTCATGCGAATGGAATGTGGCGAAGACCTCAGCCGTCTCCAACAAATGCGAATATGGCGGATGGCCAATATCGTGCAGCAATGCAGCGATTCTGACCAATTCAGCATCCTTGACACTGAGGCGTCCAGGATGTATCTCCTGAAGTTGGTCACATAACTGTCCAGCCAGATGGTATGCACCAAGACTGTGGATGAAGCGACTATGGTTCGCTGCTGGAAAGACATAGTAACATGTGGAGAGTTGATGGATGTAGCGTAATCTCTGCAGTTCTCGGGTATCTATGATACGTGCAATATGGGCAGGAACCAAGATATCCTTGTGAATCTCATCGCGAATGACACGGTCCCTGATACCTACCCCTCCCATTCTCCGGTCTGCATTGCTGACTTCAAACCCACCGTCCAACGCGGAGAATCAATAGCCGGAGAGAGTGTCGAAGGGGCATGGACGAGGAGGCCGCACCTGAGGAGTGGGGTAGTGGAAAAGTGTTCCTTTCAGGTGCAGATGGGAAATTATGGCCCATGTTCTTCTTCTCTGTCCTGCTCGTTGCTGCGTTGAATTTCTATGCGGTCAGCAGAGAACCCGACCGGATTATGATCAATGAACTGCACGAGCATGAGAACGAGGTGGTTCGGGTTGAAGGCATCATGGTCTCATGGGTCGAAGACCCTTATTCAGACGGTTCTCAACGACTTGATATAATCATTCAAGATGAAACGGGAGTAGCGGAGATTCGCTGGTTCAGGTTCGCCGATGTTCCCACTATCGGTTCAACGATCTCGGCGGTCGGAGACGTCCGCCAATGGGAGGGGCGATTCTGGATCCAGTCACTGGGGAATGGCGCTCTCCAGTGGGATGCGTCTGATGTAGTTGAATCCACCAATGTTGCATTGGCGATAATTGGACAGGATGCTGAACCATTCGTCAACCAGACGATAACCGTGGAGGGATACATCACCAAGACCGTCCACCCAGATACCGTCTGGACTTCAGCATATATCGCAGACCATCCCAACTATGCAAATTCAAAACACCAGTTACGCCTCTTCATCTCCAGTGCCAGCGGCTCTTGGATCGAGGCTGGTTCCAAGATAACGGTCCAGGGGCAGATCCGCTTTGAAGAAAGAGAATTCCGCTATGTCATGTATACACAAGGCCCTGAGATCATGGTCGATTACACCGTCATCCCAGCTCTGTCTGAATTGGAGTGGGATGAAAAAGACACCTGGGGATATGAAATGAACAAGTTGGTCACTATCGAAGGCACCCCATATCAGGAT
>CALCOQ010000132.1 GCA_937897005.1 uncultured euryarchaeote | reverse complement strand
TAGGCCAAATCAGCCATTTCCTCACTGAGGCTACGGTCTCCATCCAAAGGTGCAACTATTCTTCTGACATGCTCGTAGAGAGCTTTGACTCCAACACCTGGCGTTTCTTCACGGTATTCAAGCCCCTCACATGCAATCATTGCTTCACACGCCATGATATCAGCCAATCGCTGCGACGATTCGAGTAGATGCCAGGCTGCTGTTGCTGCCATACTGACATGGTCTTCTTGATTTGCTGATGTTGAGAGGCTGAATGTCGAATGGGGCCTGCTATGAGCTCGCATATCAGCGATGGCCGCAGCGGCTGCGTACTGCACTATCATCATTCCAGATTCCAAACCTGAATCAGCAGCTAGAAAAGCTGGAAGTTGACTACGTCCTGCATCCAGCATCGTATCCATTCTTCTTTCACTGATACTTGCTAATTCGAATATGGCTGCATTCATTGCATCTGCTGTTAGGCCCAGTATTTCTCCATGGAAGTTCCCTCCACTAACTACCTCATGAGGGCCGGATTCATCTTCTTCAGCAAAGATCAATGGATTGTCAGTTGCTGAATTCAATTCTATGAAAATCACTTCATACAATCTCTGAAGTGCTTCGTTCGCTGGCCCGTGAACTTGAGGGGCGCAGCGGAAAGAATACGGATCCTGTACCTTGTCGCAATCACTGTGAGAATCCAGAATTTCAGACTCAGCAAGAGCCCTTCGTATACGGCTTGCCACCAGAGATTGTCCTGAATGAGGTCGTGCTTCATGGAGCCTTTCATCTGCAGGTGCTGCCGAAGAATTGGTGGCTTCAATGGAAGCAGAGAGCACAAGGTCGCAGAAAGGAATCAAATCTCTCAATACAGCATAAGAAATGGATAGCCAAGCTATTATTTGACTGGTGCCATTGATGAGAGACAATCCCTCTTTGGCTGCGAGAACCAATGGTTCGAGGTCACAATCTTCGAGAGCCTTGGCTGACGGCATCAAGTTGCCATCTTCATCGATGACCTCTCCTTCTCCTATCAATGTCAAAGCCACATGAGCAAGAGGTGCGAGGTCGCCAGACGCTCCAAGACTTCCGATTCGAGGAACCACCGGGGTCAGTCCAAGATTGAGCATGTCCACCAATCTCTGAATGACTTCCACTCGTATTCCGCTATGCCCTTTACAAAGTGAATTGGCTCGTGCAACCATCATCGCCCGTACCGGGACTGCATCCATTGACTCACCGATGCCACAAGCATGACTGCGAATCAGGTTGACCTGTAATTGAGTGAGACTGTCAGCATCTATACTGGTACTGCATAAAGCACCAAAACCTGTGTTGATACCGTAGGCAATCTCACCTCTTTCAATGATACCTTCAACCACCTTTCTGGCAGCAGATATCCTTGGAATTGCATCTTCGGCGATGGATACCGTTGCAATTCCTGTAGAGGCCAAAAGCATGGCTTCAGGGCTGAGAGAGTTTCCGTCCAACTCAATGTTGACCATG
>CALCOQ010000131.1 GCA_937897005.1 uncultured euryarchaeote | reverse complement strand
TGCAGAGGGCAGGATTTGAACCTGCGAACCAATATGGACTGGGACCTCATCCCAGCGCCTTTGACCAAGCTGGGCAACCTCTGCGTAGCATTCCGCCGACCGAGCACCTGTATTTCAACACCGCGAAGTGGTATGAACAAGTCATGGAAAGAACACTGAGCAGCAGGTCAAACTTGCATCGGCTGCAGAAATCTGACTGATGTCTAGAATCGTTAATTCAACTCCTCTTGCTTCAAGTTCTGCCTCTACTGTGGGATTGCCGGCAGCGATGATCATTCTGTCTCCAAAACCGATTGCATTCGCCCCCCTTACTTCTATTTCGGGAACCATGATCATCTCGGTATCAGGTAACTCACCAAAAGTCGATGATGAAACTGTTCCTTCGGTCAATAGAAGGATGTCGTCCCGAGGTGCAGAACACATGCTGGTCAAATGGAGTACGTGCTTGGGAATTTCAATCACACGTAACTCGAAACCTTCGCCTTCAAGAAAGACGCGGAACTCAGCAATACCCGCATCATCAGTTCGTTCAGAACGCCCGATGAAGAATACATCCCCTATTCGCATGACATCGCCACCATCCATCATCCCGCCATCCATATGGATGATCTCTTGAAATTCAGCAAGGGTAGTGATGATTGCTGCTTGTTCGCCAATTCTGCTTTCATGACCTACTCGTGGGATGAAACACTTCTTTCCAATAGTCACCGCTTGGTCCTCGACAAATACACAATCTGGATAGGCTTCATCCGGTTCTATTTCGATGACATTCACTCCATGTTTCCTCAGTGCTTGCACATAAGCCGCATGTTGTGCTCTTGCTAGGCCAATATCTGTTGGGCCATCGCCAAAATGACCAGTCAATGCATCTGTGAATGTGGAGGGAATTCCACGCACGATGGCGTTGCGGCGTTCAGCCAGAGTCGTGGAAGACACATCATATCGGCACCATGAGCGGGCCATCAATGTGTCTGCTTGAATGCGGTGCTTTGAACAACGACTCTTCAGTCGCCGGACCGATGTCGCGCAGACTCTCTGCTCTACTCTTGGTATCTCTGATGCTGTTGACCCCTTTTTCAGGATGTTTTGGAGAGGCGGAAAAAGAGGTAATGCCTGATGCTGATGATTTGATTGTGGAACTCGGAGACGGGTTGATCGGTGGGGTTTGGCAATCTTATGTTCTCAAGGCGGATGAAGACATGTCGGTCTACATTCCATACTTTGTGATCGACCCGGGTTCAGCCAGGGCACAGAATGGAACTGTTCTGGAACTGAAAGGTGGAGATTCTGAAACTGTGAGTTGGTTGTTACCACCAAGAAATCCTGATGTCATTCTGTTGATTGGAGAATATGGTAGACAACATTGGCCTGTTCGTGCCGCCAACGAATCATGGATGGATTGGATCAATGATAGTTCCAATGGTGGAGCTGTTGAAGTGGTGGCCAATGAAGACGATGGTGGACTATGGAAATGGTTGAATGCAAGTGATGATGATGGTGGAACGGTTTCAATCAAACATTTGAATTCAGTCAGGCCCCAAAGGAGTGACCTTGGAATTGACGAAGGAGTCGATGCAAGTGCAGGATGGGTAGATGGGCGAAGCGTGTATGAATGGGTTGATTTCATCACTGATGAAACTCCTGATCCTCTTGACTTGGCGGATGGTGCAAAGGGATATCTTGACCGTTGGATAGGTAATGGAAATCCTGCATATGAGGATGCCATCACATACTTTGAAGGAGTGTTTGTAGGATTCGGCCTAAGAACTGAAGTTCATCGTTTCCAGTCTGGTACTTTGTGGGCAGTCAATATCTGTGGATACAAGGATGGAACGGTGTTTCCAGACGAGTGGTTGGTCTTTGGTGGCCATTTCGACATCGCACCTTATGTCACTCCTACTTCTGTCCTGCCTGGATTGGAACAAACGGGATATGGTACAAGAACTGGAGCATATGACAACTCAGCAGGATCTGCCATGGTATTGACCACTGCGGGTGCATTGGCTGATTTCGATGCTCGAAGAACGATGGTGTTCTGCCTATGGTCTTCGGAGGAAGAGGGGTTGTGGGGCTCGTCCGCATTCACTGGAGATATCCCCCCCGGAGTCACGGTGACCAATTACCTAAATCTGGATATGGCTGGAATCAATTACCCTGGTGATTACGCCCTCTCAGTCTATCTTGGACCGGATGGTACTGGAGATGTGATTGACCAACCGGGTATGTATCATCTCGCTGAATGGATTGGGGCAGATGCATTGAACCTGTCATACCAGATTGAACGCGGTAGAATTGAATGGGAAGAGGGTGGTGAGGCACCACTATGGAACAATCAATATGAAGATGTGGTGGCTATCTATGAATCTCCAACTGCGAGAAGCGACCATGACCCTTTCCAAGAAATAGGGGTTGCAACTCTCGGATGGAATGGTGTGGTAGATGGATATCCTTGTTATCACAAGACATGCGACCGTTTGTCAGAAATTGAAGGATATATGGTGACAGAGGAAAACAGTGGGGTCACCAATCTGGTGAATTCATGGGATATAGTTACCTGGTGGGCAGTGTTCGCCTTCCTCCATATGGACCAGACTCCTGTACCTAATGAGCTCTGATCATTCATTGATGAGATGTCTGACATCCTCAAGGACGAGTTCTGGCATCCAATCAAGATCTGCCCACCATACTCGCTGCATTCCATTCTTATCCACAAGAACTGTACCTGTGGAATGGTCTACAACATAATCCATGGGATGATGTCGGGCACTTGTCCCATTACTACTGTTCTCCACTATCTGTAATCCAACGCCAAAATCTCCCCAGACATCCTCCAATACTCCAATTTCATCTTCTGTATCATTAACAGTCAGATGGGGCCATGATAAATTCATCCTTGTCATATATTCTGCGAATACATCCGGAGAATCGCGCCATGGGTCGACCGTGATTGACATTATTGTGACATTCTTTCCAACATCATCGCCAAGTTGCTGTGTCAGCCAATTTAGATTGGAGGAGATGATTGGGCAGATATCTGGACAATTTGTAAATAGAAAGGCAATGACCAATACCTGACCTTCAAGATCGGTGGAATTGTACGGTTCGGCATTACTGTCCACTAATTCAAATGTTCGAAACTCGACCGGGGGGTCGATATTAGCGCCCTTGAAATCATGCACTTGTGGGTCCACTGAACCAGTACACCCCGATAGAGTGAGTAGAGACGTCAGAATAATGCTGAATAACCCCTTTTGAGAGACCATTGTCAAACATCCTGCCCAATATATGGTTTATCAATATCCAATTGCATGACATATAATCCGGTGGAAATACAAGAAGCATATGTAATTCCATCATGATGTTCAGCGGCCCAAAGGAAGGGGACCCAGCCGAAATCATAGAAATTAGAATCCAAAGGTATCCCGTCTTCTGCATTTGGCAAGTAGTATCCCACTGTTGATTCCATATGTAGGTCGGTGCGATTCATCGAAAGATCATTCGCCATCAAGGTCTCGACATCCACCACCCATAATCCTGCATGGTAATGAGAGATGTAGAGACGTCCGTCCCAATCGCCACCGTGCGATTGGTCATTGCCATCAGTGGTTGGAAAATATGCGGAGTCTAGATTATGTGGGCTGAAAATCAGCCATTCGTCACTGTTCGGATGCGCTTCACAGTTTGAACCAAAACAATGGGATTCTGACCATGGAATCTCCCAGTCATTGATTAATTTTGGTTGAAATCTGAAATTTCCATTCTCCATGGTATATTCAGTGGTATCGATCAGATATACCAGGCCAGTTCCAACGTTTGTAGAAAGTACTTCTACTGCCAACGTCGTCAAATGTCTCTCACCTTCATAACCAAGATGTGTCGCATCGACCATCTCCGGAAATGGCTCTGCATAATGGATGTAGGAAGCGCGACCACCGTTCTCATTTCCGGTGGTTCCACTATCCGGCTCTCCATCATTATCCATATCCGCGAAATCCATCCACTGACCTACTTCTGGTGCTCGCCATCGACAAGTCAGAGGTGTTCCTTGTCCTGCCTTGCAAGTAGTAGCCATAGGCAGATACAGTAGTGGTGAATTCGTTGGGTGTGGGACATCGCTGACATCTCCAATCCTAAGGCCTGCTTCCCAATATGCTCCATAGATGAAAGTACGACCATATCGTGGATCATCGGGGTCATCTCCCGGCCATAATTGAACCGTCATATCATGGATGTATATCCAACCGCCACGTGTGGATTCCCAATTCACTTCATATTCTCCAACCTTGATGACCGTGTGACCATATCCAGAACCATCCACTCCAGGAAGAGTTCTGGCTGCAGAGCCTTGTAGATTCAGGTGGGCAATGGTGACTCCACCGCATGCTTCTCCAATCGCTGCATCACACTGCTCATAATCAGGGTTGGCAACAAAAATATACCATTCATTGTCTATCATGTGGGTGTAAAGATTGTGCGGGCCGCTAGGGTGGTCTGCATCATACCAAGAATCGACCCATGTTGGGTCTGACTTGTCGGTGACATCGTACAGATTCACTGAAACCTGGGCTGGATCTCCCCAGTTTCCTACATTTGGGTCTGTATATCCCGGGTCGACCAACTGGTTCTGGGTGATGACGTATTCTCGCCCATCATATTCGAGGTACTTGATATCCAGAACCTGTGTGTTGGGATCAGAGTGGTGGCTGATGACCGTGGTATTGGTTGGGTCTGTCACATCGGTTATGTGAAATTCGGACCAGCCGGCTTGATATGCGTATACGCGGCCATCGGGTGCTGTTGCAACCTGTATCTCAGCATTACCTGGGGTAGTCAATGGGTTGAAATCAAGAAGTTCGATATTTGAAGTTCCACCTTGATGCTGGGTGGCGTTCTTGTGGTCATGTCCTTCTCCTTGAATCAGTGGGTCTCCGGTGGTTTCTACAAGGTTGGTAATTGATGGCTCCTTATCAGAATCCCCAGTGATCACCCACAATGATGCAGACAAAAATGCAATGGCTAGCATGATTGCGGCCAATGTCTGACGCTGGTCCATGGTCTCGTCGGGGGAACATTCCGTATTGTATTTTATTGGGGGGTGTTGTATCGGAGAAATATGCGGAAGTCGGCGATATTAGTGTTCACGTTGTTGTTAAGCCCGATTTTTCTTGGTTTCGACGCTAGTGCGCATGAACAGAAGGAATACACTATCATACTGGGCGGGGAGGATGTTTCTCCCGAGAATGCTTCAGCGTTATTGGTTGGTGATGGAGCATATTTCAGAATGGAGGATTCGAGCAACAACAGTTCTCAGACAGTAATCATCGATCTGGATGGGAATGGTCAATATAATTCCTCAGATTGGAATTCTGGAGTATTGACCTATTCATGTGAAACTGATGAAAACGGAACTAAAGTGGATGAGTCATGCAACAAGACTGCGCTCCTGCTCTTCAATTCCAGCTCCGATATTGGCACCTATTCTTTCAGAATAGAATTAGAGGATGGTTCGTTCCGGTTCGGAAATATCACCATATCTGCAGATGAACATCTCGATGATGGGGGGCCGCCGGCTGACTATTGCGTCGGTGATGACTGCCCTACTGATGAATTGAATGAAGATGTTGATGCTGCCAGTGGTGGTAAGGGGATGGATTCTCAACAAATATTACTGGCAATCGCTGTTCTGATGGGTGGCACTGGAGTGTTTCTCTTGTTGAGTGGTGACCAGAATAACAAGGAAACTGAGGAGGAGTGACCCTCCTGATGGAATTCCGAATTCAGCCTTCTATTACCGGTGTCTTCGATTGGTCCACCGGATCTGGTACAACGTGTCGTGCCCATAGGAACCCATCCCGTGGCTTCTTGTCGGCGACCTTGCATTTCTTATCCATTTTCTCATGTATTAGTTACACTTGCTAGATATTAAGAGTGACGCTTCCTTTTCAGAGAGCCATTTTACAACAGATTCAACACTTGATGGTGAATGGACACCCATGGGCGCATCCAGAAGCGTGTACGCGTTGAGTTTCGCGATGTTGCTCATGTTTGCTGGTTTGGGTGGATGTTTCGGAAATGAAAATGATGTGCAGAAACCCCTTGCTGATTCAATCACAGTGATGCCTTCCTCCTTTACGGGAGGGATTTTGCAGGTGGTCAGTATACAAGCAAAGGAGGATGTCAGCGTATTCGTTCCTTATTTATTCAAACAATCTGATTCGGGTCTTTTCCAGAATGGGACGATTGTGGATATCGATTCGGGAGAAGTCGTTGAATTAGAGATACTGATTCCACCACGAACCGCTTTGGCTGTATTCCTCGTTGGAGAGAGTGGCAGAGATGTGTTTCCTCTGCGTAAAGCGAACGAATCCTGGGGAGAATGGTATGACCGCGGGGGGCACGAGAAACCTGACCAAGGAAGTGTAGTCAAGGTGTTGCCTGAATATGAAGGTGGAATGCCTTGGTTGGAACATCAGAATTCATCAGGTTCAGCGGCCGAAGTGAAGGGTATTGGCGTCCATAGGCCAATGGCAAGCGGCGTGGATACCGAGGATGGCGGGAGCCATGGAACTGGTTTGGTGAATGGTTTGGAAACTTGGAACTGGTTGAATCGAATAACCGATCCAACCCCCAGCCCATTATCTCCAGACGGCATGCAGGGCTATCACGACCGTTGGGCCGGTCAAGGGAATATTGCCTATGAAGAGGCTGCATTATTCATTCGTGATGAATTGGAATCATATGGGTTGGATGTGCAGATTCATAGATATTCTTTCACAGATACCAATGGAGCAACCAATCCGGAGGCATACAATGTATGTGGGTTCAAGGAAGGTGCTACAGTTCCAGATGAATGGTTGGTGTTTGGGGCACATTTCGATATTGCTCCACTCATTGCTCCCACGGCCCCTGACCTTGGCACACCTCGAGGATATGGAACCTTCACGGGTGCTTACGATAACACTGCAGGAACAAGTATGGTTCTCTCCGTTGCGGATGCGATGTCAGAACTTGAGACTCGAAGAACCATGGTCTTCTGTTTCTGGTCTGGAGAAGAAGGAGGGAAGCGCGGTTCCAATTATTGGACTGAGCATTATGTCAAGGAAGAGCACCCGGAAGTGACCGTGACCAATTATGTCAATCTCGATATGGCGGGAGTCAACTGGCCAGGCAACATGACTCCTTCAGACAGAGTTGGACCAACCGATGGTGGTTCATACCCTGCTGTCAAGGACCATTGGCCATTGCGAGTCTACATCGGTCCCGATGAGAATGAGTCGGAGATCAGTCAACCGGGTATGGTCTGGTTGTCCGCTTGGATTGGGGCAGATGCGTTGGCATTGAGTCAGGATCTTGCAATACTGAATGGGGAATTGAAGCAAGCATGGGCAGATTCTGGGCAGGCGGGTGTGATCATCAACGAAGCCAGTACTGCGCGAAGTGACCATGCATCATTCCAAGATAATCTCGGAACAGTGACTGCTGGGTTCGGGGGCCTGGTTGATGGATACGATTGCTATCATCAAACCTGCGACTCACTTGAAGAAATGGAATATTGGATGGAGAATGACGAGGGGGCTGGCCGTGAAAACTTGGTGGACAGTCTAGACATCATCACATGGTGGGCGACGATGATGTTCCTTCACCTCGATGCTGAGCCTGTTCTCAATGTCTATCTTTGACCCTCAGATATCAATGGCGGCGAGGTGTTCTACCCACCCCATGATATCGATGTTTCCCGTGAACCAAAGAAGGCCGGGTACTGCAAATATCGCAATCAAGACCCAGAATGCTCCTTCAGACCAATCTTTGACCTTGAGACCATCCAATGGACCAAATGGCAACATATTGAAGAGACCCAGAATAAGATTGGCTGCAAGCCAGTAATTGATTCCAAAATACACCATGGCAGCCATTGAAATCCCATCTGGTGAGATTATGTTGGCATCACTGATTCCAACCAAAGTCAGCAACAATGCCCCAAGAGGGATGCCGATCAAGAATAAACCAAAATTGACCAATGGTCCAGCAGCGGCAATATGCCCATTCTGTCGCCTTTGCACCTTTCCCGCAACC
>CALCOQ010000130.1 GCA_937897005.1 uncultured euryarchaeote | reverse complement strand
TTGACTTTGCAGGCGGCACTGTGGGTGGAGGTGAATACGACCCTACCCACAACTTCGATGAGGTCACCTTGTCTTGCTGGGCTCTTGAACTCCATCGTGTCAATTGAAACAGTGACGAATTCTCTATGGGCGAACTTGCTGGCAACAATTCCTGCTGCTTTGTCCATAATCTCCATCAAACGGCCACCGAACAATGTGCCGTAACTATTGGTATCCTGGGGAAATACTTCCTCTATCAGAGTGACCGGCTCCTTGCTGAATGGTTCCATCTTCCTCAACCCTCCGAGTACGGCGAATACTATCAAGGCGTTCCCTGAAGGGTGTAGTTCGGTTCATGTATCGCGCCTATCTCGCAGTGGTGATGGCGGCTATGGAAGCAGAGGCAAAACGGGCAGTTGCACTGGTATCAGGGGGGATTGATTCTCCGGTAGCAGTAGCGAGGATGTTGGCAGATGGATGGACTATCCATCCTTTGCATGCATCTCAGGAACCGGTGTCAGGTCCTGAGGCCGAAAACAAGACGATCAAGGCCTTACAACATCTGTCAGGAAGATTCTCTGGGACCATTTCCAAGGAATTGATGGTGGTTCCAGTTGCAGATGTTCTGACATCTTTCACTGAGGGTGAAGCCCATCGTGATTATTTCGTTCACATGAAGCGTTTGTTCCAACATCTGGCATATCTCTTTGCACAAGAGGTTGGCGCCACGCATATCATCTCAGGTGAGAATCTTGGTCAGGTCTCCTCTCAGACTCTTGGGAACATGGGAGCGGTGGAAGTAGCATCTCCATTACCCGTTCTGCGTCCATTGCTGGGCCTTGATAAGCAGGAGGTGATTGCCATGGCACGAACTTTAGGAACATTCGAGATCAGTGTTGGGCCTGAAGAGTGTGATGCGCTTGGACCTGAGCATCCGACAACTATTGCAAATCATGAACGTCTCATCACCAACGAGGGTGGGCCTGAAGGTCTGCAACTTTCTGCAAACAAGTGTTGGAATGAGAAGAGAATCGTACAATTGAATTGAGTATCATCATCGATTCAAATGTTGGCCTACAACAATTGCAGATAGGTCACAACAGAATTGGAAAGTGATTGTAGGAATCGAGACCCTGCGTATTAGTATTGTTCAAGCCTCGGCCCCTAGGGCCGACAACATCTACCCGATGGTTTTTCATGTGAATATCAAGTGGCGCCCCTGAATCACGCTGTGAGGTGACATGAATGAAGAATGAAAGAACCCGTTTTCCTGCAATAATGCTTGTATTATTGATGTTGTTCAGTAGTTTGGCATCTGCTGCTACGACAACTACTTTCAGCAACGGCTCAAGTGAAGCCATCATCGAAGTTCGGGAGGCTTTGACTTACAGCAATGCTGTTGATGGAACCGTTGCTCTGCCTGCTGGTGACACGGTCACCAGTGCATCGGTGAAAGTTGGTACTGCTGTGGCCAATCATGCCCAGGTGACATCTTTCGATTCAAGCAGTAATCCGGATATCTGGGATCCTTCATATAACAATCAAAGAACCTCATACAGCAATATCGATGACTTCACCTATACTGAGAAGTCCTTGAGTCTGGTCACCGACGGTTTCACAACCGATTTTGAGGGTACTGCTTCAGGATTCTCCTCGAGTGTGACTCCTCCAGCCGCCTCCAGTTTTGAGCACGCAATCCTCGCAAATCAGAATACCATCGACCTGGATTGCAACAGCGGTGACTCATGCTGGGGCAGCAATGCTTTCGATGATTATTATCCAGATGATTCACAAAACGAAGGTGTTAACAATTTCGATTTCGAGATGTTTAGTCCGGCAATGTGGGTCAGCCCAACAGGTTTCATCGCTAAATTCTCTTCCTTCCATTCCTTGTTCTACAACAATACAGGAACCGTAAGTGTTCCATCAAATTACATGTATGATTGCGCCTATGTCCAGTATGATACATCCAGTAATGGAATCGATTGGGGTGGTGGATGGCAACACATTAATTTCGATATGACCAACAGTTCCGGAGTCAGTTACAGCAATGGAATTTATCCGATTGGAGTAGGAAACAACAAGATTCAGACCTGTGATGGTGTACCTACTGGTTCTTATGCACTTGGTGGAACCTCGAAACATTCACAGCTCAATCCTAATGGTTGGGGTACCTTGGCACTGAATCTACAGGGTTTCATCAACAAGTATGTCCGTTTCCGGTTTGTTCTGGAGAGGAATGATAATTTAAATAAGATTCCAGAAGTACCATTTCTCCCAGGATGGTATATCGATGATTTCCGTCTTGGTGATCTTTTGCCACAGTCTGGAACAGTCACCGTTGAGGGATTCTCTTCTTCGTTGAATATGGGTCAACCAGGTTTCCCTGATGGTTTCGGAGTATTGAGTCTTGAATCGGTCACTTCTCCTACCAACACTCTCAGCGTCGATATTCTAAATGCACAGGGAACAGAGGTGGTGGTGGATAACAACAACCAGACACTCATTGGATTGGAAGGAGATTTGATTGAGTTATGGGATATCAACACTTCAAAGTATCCGCAGATTCAACTACGCTTCAATTTTGATAGCGGGCTATATCGTCTATCTACTCCAGTCCTACATGCCATTCATCTAGGCAGCCGAATTGGATCAGGATTGAATGATACCATGTCCGTGATCGCTAGTCCTCCACCCACAGAGGGGGAATGGATGACAAGTGGGGTGATGGGTGAAATGTTGATGTACTTCCCAACAATAACTGACAACTCGATATTCCCTCCGGCCTTGAAGAACAGTTTCCGTCAACCGATAACAGGTGTCACCCCTGTAGTCACAGACGATTGTTCGGATGGCCCGAGTATCGAACTGAATATTGGTGGTGGAATACCCATTTCTATTTCTCAGGGAGTGATGTGGACCCCTGATGAGCCAATATTCAGTTTCGTCTCTACTGTATCGTACTCAGTACCATGCACAGTGTCAGGTCTGTGGTTTGATATCCAATTTGGATTCAGCCCCAGCACAGTCAGGATCGATATTGCAGGCGATGGTGATGATGAATGGGGATTCGATGAGCCAGCCTTCGCCCATTTCGGACTGCAGGACAAGTACTGGAACAACAAGGTGGATGGAATCAACATGGCTGCTGATACCAGCAGTCTGACCATTGGCCCGTCAGGTACAGGATTGGGTGGCACTTTCATGATGCCGAAAGGTGCGACCGTACTGGCCGCAGAATTCGCTCTGGATCAAAATACCATCCATTCCAACAATAATCAATCTGAAGGGTTCTCAATGAATCTGATGTCAGGTACTCAACAGGAATACCTGGGTGATTGGGAAAATGTCACTTCATGGTCGAGTGACGGTTTCAACATACCTGAGGTAGATCTGAAGACCTCGATGAATTCACTGCTCGGGAATCCAATGGTGCCCACCAGCCACATTGATGTTTATGGAAATGAGTGGATTTCCTTCCATTTCAAGGCAACCAGTCCGAATGCTTCGACGGGAGCAAGTATGCGTATGCAGAATCTGATAGTTCTCTATGATTGGAGTGTAGAGCTTGGAAGTCAGCATCATCTGGTCAGAGAGTTGTCTCAGGGTATTGCTCTAGGAACGGAGTCAGGTGGCATGGTATCAGTGCCATTTGAGATGCAGGCATCTTCAGGCGGCGCTCTCAAAATGCACGATCTGGAGGTTGTATCATCATCAGGCTATTCCAGTACGCTTACCCTGACTGATTCCCCATTTGGTCTCTATCCCGATGGAGGAATCATCGAGGCGGTCAGTCAACACGCGGTGGACTCCAGTACTGGAGC
>CALCOQ010000129.1 GCA_937897005.1 uncultured euryarchaeote | reverse complement strand
GTAGGAATCGCTGGCCTGATCACACCTTGGAATCTGCCACTATACCTGCTGTCATGGAAGATAGCACCTGCAATAGCCATGGGGAACACGGTTGTTGCCAAACCCAGTGAATTGACTCCGATGACTGCAGATCTTTTGGCAAAGACTCTGGTCGAAGTGGGCCTACCACAAGGTGTGGTGAATATCGTCCATGGATATGGGCCGGAAGCCGGTCAAGCCATCGTCGAACACCCGCAGGTCAGGCTGGTCTCTTTCACCGGCGGGACAGAGACAGGACGTGTGGTTGCTGGAACCGCATCCACGATGTTCAAGAAACTCAGTCTTGAACTTGGAGGCAAGAATTCCAGCATCATCTTCGCCGATGCGGATATGGATGAAACGATACCCGGTGTTGCGAGAGCGGGATTCCTCAATCAGGGACAGGTATGTCTGTGTGGCTCGCGAATCCTGGTTGAGCGCTCCATCCATGATCGATTTCTGGCGCAATTCAGCCAGTACGTTTCTGAAATGAAACTTGGAGACCCTTCTGACGAGACGACCCAACTAGGTTCTCTGATCTCATTAGAACATAGGGAGAAGGTGGAATCATACATCCAGATCGCTCAAGATGAAGGTGCAGTGCTAACCACCGGCGGAGAGAGGCCTTCACTTGGCGAGCCATTCGATTCAGGTGCATTTCTCAGACCGACAGTGATTTCAGGAGTGGATATTGATTCCCGCTGCTCCACTGAAGAGATATTCGGCCCGCTGGTCGTGGTCCATCCTTTCGACAGTGAGGAAGAAGCGGTGAGCATCGCAAACGCAACAGAATATGGCCTTGCAGGTTCAGTCTGGACCAAGGATCTGGTGAAAGGGCAACGCGTTGCCGAAGCGATAGACAGTGGCATGATATGGGTCAACTGCTGGTTACACAGGGATTTGAGAGTTCCATTCGGTGGAACCAAGAATTCAGGTCTTGGCAGAGAAGGTGGAAAGTGGTCGCTATCATTCTTCTCTGAGGCTCAGAACATCTGTATCAAACGATGAATATTTTGACAAGACTCATGAAGGCGAGGCGACGCGTCGTGGCTGATGGAACTCAATCCATATTGGATGATGATGGGAATCATCCTCATTCTGACGCCACTCACCTGCTGGTTGTTCACACTGGATCAGAAGGAATGCAGGACTCCATTCAGGCGCTGGGCCAACGTCATCCATGAAAAGCGATACTACCTGCACGTCATGGGCTACATCATCATCATCAAATGGAAATCAATGACTGATGAACTGAACGAACCCATGAAAACGGCGACTGGGCATTGGACTGAATGGATTTACGCCATTGAAGGAAATGCTACACTTTGGATACAGGAGGTCTTCCAAAACCCTGTTTTGACTGAAATCCTGAATTTCCATTACCTGTTCATCTATCTCTTCCTCATCTACATCACAACCATCTACTTTGCATTTGTGGGAGAGCGAGACATGACCGACAAGGTCACACTGAACTATCTGTTGATCTATGCGATTGCGGTCCCATACTATCTGTTCTTCAACGTCGAGGTCACCAGTTCATGGATACCTGGGATGGATGCTCTATTGTATCATGATGCCTGGTATACTGAATTCTATGCTACTCATGACCCCTTGGACAATGCGGTACCGTCACTTCATATCGCAATTCCATTCGGTATCATTCTACTAAACTGGCTACATGTTCGAGAACGTGGAATGAAAATGAAGGAATGGGCACATTATCGATATCATCTTTTCATCGTGGCCAATACCCTGCTGTTCTCATTCACCATTCTCTATCTAGGAATCCACTGGATCGTGGACATCCCTCTAGGCATGGCAGTAGGTGCCATCGGCGCCTTGTTCATCCATCATGTCCAGCCACGAATGAGGAATGATCACGGACCTATGTTTGAAGGAGTGAACAGACGTAAAGTGATGCGCCATGTGCTGGT
>CALCOQ010000128.1 GCA_937897005.1 uncultured euryarchaeote | reverse complement strand
TCTAATATTCTTCCAATAATCTGAACATTTGTATCTATCTGTGGCCAAAATACATTGCAATCGCTTCTATTGTTGAAAATATTGACCATATTATCGTTACAATTGGATCATCTCAGAACAGTCGTCTGTTCGGAATATCTTGAAAACCCCTGTGCAGCCTTGCATTCAGAAAAGTGATTTGAATCGTTTTCAGAAATCATTCTAGTCCTGAGACAGGTGAACGATTGAGCAATTCCGCCGCTGTGCGAAGGTGTGTTTGCTCGTTTTCAGTTCAGCTTTACAGGAGCAGGGCCCATCTGGTAGGTTGTCATCCCCATCTCTTGGTAGAGTTTAGGCATCTCGCCAGTCTTGGAGTACAGATATAGTGCTGCGACCGCCACCTGTTCTGCTGCGCTGATCCACATTATCACAATGGCAATGCCTAACCCACCAAAAATTAGTCCGATCCACCATAGTTCACCTAATGTAGCCATCATTCCCGCTGAGATGATGACGATCAGGAGAATGGGAAGGGAGGCGATCAAGCCAATTCCTATTCCTGAGGTGACGTTCTCTCCCCAGGTCTTGAAGAACATGTTCTTGCTTGATTTGAGACTTTCTTTGACACCTTTGCCTTCGATGATAAGATGGGGAATGATGAAGAATGTCATCATCCACCAAATCGCTGCACCGATGATGTTCAGTATCATCGCTACTGCTTGAGCCCCTCCATGCTTCGAATCTTTAGCAGCAGCATTCAGCATCTTGAGCAACAGTCCAACTGTTCCGGCAATGACGCCCCAGATGACGATGAGGTGAAAACGCTTCATTGCAGCTGAAATGCCGTCCATGAACTTCGGGTCACCACCGGTAAGGCGGATGTGTGCGTTGGCTACGATTGCACTGTTCCAGAAGGTTACAATGATGCTGATTCCCATGTATCCAAGGAACACGAATGCCATGTATGCAGGGCTCATCTTGCCGTCTTCAGTCTTGGTCCAAGACTGTCCCAACAATTCTGGTACTGCCATTGCAATCATGGCTCCAAGGCTCAAGAATCCCATGAGGAAGACGTAAACCATCAATTCAGGGTCTTTCTTGACCACTGACATACTCAATTTACTCATTTTCCAGCCGCGTTTAATCGTATCGAAGAAACCCATGCCTGATGCTGGAAGGGTGGAGGTTTTCAGTTATTCGCTGAAATTGGAAGGAAATTGAGAAGTTTCAAGTACGGCCATGACCATATATGAAATAGACGAAAATGATTTCCAGTCGGTTTCAGATTTCTTGACGCGAGAGCATTGAATCATGAATTGGCATGATGGATTGCTTTCAAAACGGGTGTCTCCATGAGCGTCCAATGGGGACGCACGAGTTTCAGCAGGATCCGCGCAATGCGAATGTCTGGATTTCAATTAATGGAGAATTGTTTCGACGTCCAGATGCCAAGATATCCGTACTGGATGCAGGATTCCTACTAGGGGATGGAGTATGGGAAGCGTTTCGGTTGCATGATGATGTCTTGGTTTTCATTGATGATCATCTTGATCGCCTATTTCGTGGGGCAGATGTAATTTCACTTGAGATTCCTTATGAGCGTGAAGAGATTATTTCAGAGATTGATAAGGTCATCAAGTCCAATGATATGCATGATCAGGTCCACATTCGCCTCATTATTACCCGTGGGTTGAAACCCACGCCTTATCAAGCACCTTGGGTCATCTCCAGCGACCCGACGATGGTTATCATTCCCGAACACAAGAAAGCCAATATCGAACGTAGCATCAACGGCATCTCTTTGGTTACAGTTGATGTTATTCGTGGACCTCATAATGTTCAGGACCCCCGAATCAATAGTTTATCCAAACACAATTGCATTGCAGCTTGTATTGATGCAGCCAGTAAGGGAGGAGAGGAAGGCTTGATGTTGGATCCGAATGGATATGTCAGCACCTGTAACTCAACTCATTTCTTCATGGTCAAGGATGGAGAAGTCTGGACTTCGACTGGCGAATTCTGCCTTGAAGGTATCACTCGGCAGAAGATAATAGATATCTGCCATGGCAATGGAATTCCATGTCTCGAGAAGAATTTCATCCCAGCAGATGTGATTGATGCAGATGAAGCATTCGTCACTGGAACATTTGCTGGATTGACCCCCGTTATCGAATATGATGGACGGCCAATGGGAGGTGGAATAAGAGGTCCAATTGTTGAGCGATTGCAGACATTGTATCTAGAAATGATTAGGAGTGAATGCGATGTCTGAAACTAGGATTGCAATGTGGTCTGGGCCACGTAACATCTCCACTGCGATGATGTATTCATTTGATAATCGACAGGATTCTTATTGCAGTGATGAACCATTGTATGCACACTATCTGGCCAGAACTGGAGTCACCCACCCTGGGGCGCAAATGGTGGTGGATAGTGGTGAGATTGATTGGAAAAGAGTGGTGGATTCCATTTGTGGAGAAATTCCGAATGGAGCTGATATCTGGTATCAGAAGCAAATGACGCACCATCTTCTACCCCATATGGGTCTCGATTGGGTTTCGAAACTCACTAATTGTCTTCTCATTCGCGACCCTAGGGAAGTGCTACTTTCGATGTCCAAGAAGAC
>CALCOQ010000127.1 GCA_937897005.1 uncultured euryarchaeote | reverse complement strand
TCGGACACTGGCCTGCACATCATGCGCCACTCATGCGCCCACCTGTTGGCCCAAGCGGTGACTGAACTCTACCCTGGAGCAAAACCAACCATCGGCCCCGCCATCGAGAACGGTTTCTACTACGACTTCGCCATGGAGCCCATCGGTGATGAGGACCTCAAGACCATCGAGAAGAAGATGCAGCAATTAGCGAGACAGAATCTCCCGGTATCGAGAGAGGAATATAGCGATGAAGAATTGCTCGACCTCTTCAAGACAAACGAGTACAAACTTGAGATCATCAACGACAAACTCGAGGACGGCGATGCCTCGACCATCTACCGTCAGGGCGACTGGTACGACCTATGCTTGGGGCCCCACGTTCCAAGCACTGCCAAGCTGATGCACAGCAGATTACTCTCGGTCTCCACCGCCTACTGGAGAGGAGATCAGGACAGGGAATCTCTGGTCCGCATCTATGGCACCGTCTTCCCTGACAAACACATGCTCAAGGAACATCTGCAGCGGATGGACGAAGCCAAGAAGAGGGACCACCGCAAACTGGGCAAGGACCTACAGTTGTTCCATATCTCAGAGAAGGTAGGACAAGGCCTCATCCTTTGGACCCCGAGAGGCTCCATCGTCAGGCAGGAACTACAGGATTTCATCGCTCAGGAACTCAAGAGACAGGGCTACAGTCAGGTCTTCACCCCCCATATCGGAAAGTTGGACCTCTTCCGCACCAGCGGCCATTTCCCCTATTATCAGGAGTCGCAGTATCCCCCACTGGTCGAGCGCGACCTGATGAAGAAACTCGCCGACGAGGGCTGCACCTGTTCTGAATTATCCAACCTGATGAATGAAGGCGACATAGATGGCTACCTGCTGAAACCGATGAACTGTCCACACCACACTCAGATCTATGCCTCCCAACCACGCTCTTACCGAGACCTACCGCTCAGGCTGGCCGAATTCGGAACGGTCTATCGCTGGGAACAATCAGGAGAGATATCTGGAATGACCCGGGTCAGAGGATTCACACAGGATGATGCTCACCTGTTCGTGACCGAGGAGCAGATCGCCGAGGAAGTACTCGGATGCATCGAGTTGGTGCAGATAATCTTTGGAACCCTCGGCATGGATGATTACCGTGTCAGAGTCGGGATGAGAGACCTTGATTCAAACAAATATGTCGGCTCAGATGAGGGCTGGGATTTGGCTGAGGAAGCCTGTAGACAAGCAGCGATTTCTCTTGGCGTTCCCTTCATCGAGGAAGAGGGCGAAGCCGCCTTCTATGGCCCCAAGGTCGATTTCATCGTTCGTGATGTCATCGGCCGTGAATGGCAACTGGGAACAGTGCAGGTCGACTACAACCTGCCGGAGAGATTCGATCTGACCTATCAGGGTTCAGATGGTGTCGCCCATCGCCCAGTCATGATCCACCGTGCGCCCTTCGGCAGCATGGAAAGATTCGTTGGCGTACTCATCGAACACTTCGCTGGCAAATTCCCCACCTGGTTGACACCGACACAGGCCCACATCATCACCATCAGCGAGAAGCAGACAGAATATGCCTCAAAGATCGAAAGCGAACTCAAAACAGCAGGAATCAGAGTCGAGAGCGACGCCTCTGACAACACCATCGGCAAGAAGATCCGCACTCATCGCAAGATGCAACCAGCCTACATGCTCATCCTTGGAGAAGAGGAAGAATCGAATGGTACAGTGAGTATCCGTGCAAGGTCAGGCGCTCAACAGAATGGTGTGCCACTGGCCGACTTCATCGCGGCCATCCAGAATGAGATTGAGCAGAAGACCGTTGCTCCCTCAATAGTAAGCGAGTGACTCAAGCGAAGAGTAATCGCTCCGCTACCTTGGCAACCGCTTCAGTCGCCGTTGGCAAGGTGGTGACATAGAGTGCCGCTTGACTCACCTGCCGGGTTCGCAGTGCATCGGCCATAGGTGTATGTTCCTTGAACCAGCGATAACGACCATCCTCGCCGCGAACTCGGATATCGACATCTGCCATTCGAGGTTCAGAAAGCAATAACTTGACCGAGGGCACATCGATGCATACGTATCCCTCGGGAATCTTGGCACGTGAGGCTATCTCATCCTCCAAGGCTCGACGGCGTTGACTGTCGGTGGCAATCTCGAGCAGAGACTTGACCTGTTCTTCATCCAAGTCAGAACGTCGACGAGTCAGTGCCACCTTGAACAATTGACGATACTTGATGCGACGAATGATGTCACGCTGATAATCACCCTGCTCATCGAGCACCTGCCATATCTCAGCATCCACCATTCGCTGCATGTCAAGCGGGTCGAAATTCTCGATGTCCATACGCTCGACCGCTGATGAGAGCATCATCTCGGTAATTCGGGTGACCCTGTGGAAATATACCGCGCTGTACATCAATGCCCTGGCGGTCAACATTCCCTCAAGAGCAGGAAGACCGCTCTCATCGATGGCGATGTTACCAGCGTGCCGATGCAGATTATGGATGAGATGACGATGGTCGATGATTCCGTGCCTGACACCGGTGAAGTGAGCATCGCGCAGCAGATAGTCGATCTGGTCGCAGTCCACCGGCCCGTGAACGATGTTCGCCAAGGTATGGTCATCATCGCTGAAGACATCCTGACCTTCGTTCCAGAACAGATTCCGTTCAGTTCCCATGGCATCAGCACCACGAATCAGGCTAGAAATCTGCTCTGGGTCGATGCCATGTTTCTCAAGAATATCTGGCACCCTGTCCCGCTCGCTGAAAACCGATTGTTCACCCGCTCGCAGAACATCATGGTCACCGGTGATTATTCCCTCGGTCACCGACATGTGGTCGATCCCACCTCGCTCGTGCAGAAT
>CALCOQ010000126.1 GCA_937897005.1 uncultured euryarchaeote | reverse complement strand
CTAATCCTGTGATTTTGGAAGTAAGCCCTGGTTCCAGCGGTTCGGAATCCATTATTTGTCAGGTTGAGAATGGTGCAATGTATGAAAAAACGGTTGAGTTAGCAATCTCAATAGACGATGAAGGCGATTCAACCAATATTGGTGCATCATTGTCAGATCAGAATCTGGTTATTGCTGCGGGTACTACTGAAGAAATATCCATCACCTTCAATGCTGATATCAGAACTCCTGCTGAAAGGACAGGGTTTGCATTGAATGCAACCGTCACCAAGATGGGTCCCGCACCACTGAATGAACAATTTCAATCCACCACGACTGCAAATATTGATGTAGAGGTCGAGGCTTTCATCGACCTCGAATATTCAGCGACTGCATTTACTTTGAACAGCAAACCTGGAGAGATATTCAACATCAGTGCGAAAGTCAGGAATATTGGTAATGTAGAGGTCGAAATAATGTTCAAAATCAGTAACGCTGCTGAGATATCAGCAATGGGTGTTGAATGTTCACAATTATCATTCGATACATCGATGCAACCAGGGGCTTATTTTGATGAAGAGGTGATGAGTTGCACCGTGCCCGATGATTTTGAGAAGAGTAAAGAATTCACTATCAAGATGTTTGCTCGTGTCGACACAAATCAGTATTCGGAATTCAATACCGAAGATGAGAATGTGAAGGTCTCCGTCGAGGTTCCATCAGAGGGTGGATTTGGAGGATTGACCGAAGATCTGAGTGAGGAAGATAAGCAAATGCTGATTTATGCTGGAGGTGGATTGGTGAGTGTTCTAGTTCTGTTGATAGTTGTACTCAAGATTTCTCGCAATAAGGGTGGCGGCGGTGTTGATGCCTGGGATGACGAGGATTTCGATTTCGAACTCTGATGTTATTATTACACCATTACTTCCACTGGAAAGTACCCAAAACGTTGCATTGCGGAGCCATTGCTACCCCAAGAGTCAAAGACGGGGTGTGCTGAGCAACACCTACCCATAGGGTAGGTGTACGTATGTTAAGATTACAGGGAAAGGTTGCTTTCGTATTTGGAGTGGCGAGTGAAGACAGCATCGCTTGGGGAATCTGCAAGAGATTGGCTGAGGCGGGAGTGACTCTGTATCTCGGCTACCAGAAGCGTTTCATGAGCAGGGTGTTCAAACTCAAGGATGAGTTGGATGCAATCGCTGGATTCTATCCACTGGATGTGGCTGAGGATGAGACCACTGCTGAGTTCTTCGAGGCGTTCTCAAAAGAGAACCCCGGCCTTAAGGCAGATATCATGGTCCATGCCATTGGTTTTGCTCCTCGAGAATGTTTTGACCGCCCAATCATCTTCGTTGAAGGTTCTGCATTGGATGCGGCGATGACAGTTTCTGCTCATAGCCTGCAACGATGCTTGCGTCATGCTTTACCGCATCTGAATCCGGGCTCCTCGACCATAACTCTGACCTATGCGGCCAGCACTCGATTCGTACCATCATATGGAATCATGAGTATTGCCAAGGCGGGATTGGAGTGCTGGACCAGAGAATTGGCTTGCCATCTCGGCCCGGACGGACATAGAGTCAATGCGATTTCCAGTGGTCCGATAAAGACCATTGCAGCGGGGGGGATTCCTGGATTTGACAGAATTCTTGAACATGTGGAGGCCAATGCTCCACTTCGTCGAAATGTGAATCAGGATGACGTGGCAGGTTGCGCAGCTTGGCTGGCATCCGATCTGTCTGCAGGAGTGACTGGTCAGATAATCCATGTCGATGCAGGTTATTCTGCAACCATGGTTCCAGAGAGTATCATGTGAGGTGTCATTCATGTCGAACAAAGAACTCAAAGTCTCTGATTTAGAAGGAATTGCCCAAGGGCCATTCGAACCGATCGCAGTAGTTGGAATGGGCTGTATAATGCCCGATGCAGAAGACATTGGACAGTTCTGGAACAATATCTTGAATGCAAGAGTTTCCATCAAGGAGATTCCTGAGGGGCGTTGGAATGTTGATGATTTCTGGGCCCCTGGAGCCCCCGGAAATGTCGAGACTGCCAAGACCTATGCCAAGATCGGTGCTTTCATTGAAGGATACGAGTTTGATTGGCGGCGTTGGAAAGTCCCTCCAGGTACTCTCGGGCAGATAGATATCTGTCAACAATGGGCAGTCACAGCCTCTGCAGCGGCTCTTGAGCATGCTGGCTACCTCGGTGATGAGAGTCGATTCAAACTGCCAAATGCTTCGACTGGAGTAGTGATTGCCAATGCATTGGGAGGTGAATTCAGAAATCTTTCAAATCACCGGGTCTGGGCAGACCAATTCACTCGGCAGGCGGTCGAGATCGGTGGTATGCCTGAAGAGGGAAGAGAGTTATTGAAACAGGCAATGGGTGAGGATAAGCCAGAGATTGACGAGGACACCATGCCAGGGGAATTAGCCAATGTGATGGCCGGTAGAGTCGCCAACCTTCTCGATCTACAGGGCCCTAATCATTCTACAGATGCTGCATGTGCTTCATCGATGTCTGCGGTCTTGGATTCCTGCAGAATGTTGCAATCAAGGCAGGTCGATCTGATGCTTGCCGGAGCCAGTGACCGCACAATGGATCCTGCGACATACGCAAAATTCAGTGCCATAGGAGCACTGTCTCCTACCCACTCCACCCCCTTTGATGCTCGTGCCGACGGCTTCGTCATGGGAGAAGGGGCTGGAGTATTGGTACTGAAACGACTAGATGATGCCATAGAGGATGGAAATGATATCCATGCGGTCATCAGGGGCATCGGAGTCAGTAGTGACGGTCGTGGAAAGGGTATCACTGCACCCAGTCAAAGGGGTCAGATGCAGGCTCTTGCACGTGCATATTCGCAAGCAGGCTTCAGTCCAGCCACCGTTGAATTGGTCGAAGCACATGGAACCTCCACCAAGGTTGGAGATGCCATGGAACTGGGAACTCTACGCAAATTGTGGCATGAATCTCCAGCAGGAGAAGAGATTGCAGTTGGTTCTGTGAAGAGCCAGATTGGGCATTTGAAGGCAGCAGCAGGGATGGCAGGGATGCTGAAGACCATCAATGCAGTCAGCAAGGGAATAATTCCACCCAGTGCTGGTTTTGAAGTTCCTAATCCAACCGTTGATTGGAGTTCGATTCCATTCTATGTTCCAACCTATGCCAAGGAGTGGGACAGGCTAGGTTCACAGCCACGTCGGGCAGCGGTTTCGGCATTCGGTTTTGGTGGCACCAATTGGCACATCGTCATTGAGGAGTTTGACAATAAGTTCCATCTTGGACTTGCCGTGGAATGGCGGCAGAGATGGGCTACTTTCCTCAATGGCCCTCAGCCAGCAGTGGATTCAACGACAGGTCAGACTGAACAGGTTCCCGCTCCGGAATCCGGAATTGTTTCCAAGGCGAGAAGACCTACTCAGGCCTCCAGTATTCTTGATCCTGGTGCGGAACCGAGTATGACATGGGGGGAATTGAAAGAGATTGAAGGAGGAATCCTGTTGTTGGAATCTCATGATCTTTCCAGTCTGAAGGAGGAACTTCAGCAAGCCAGAGATGAATTGCTTTCTGCAGGTCCAAACTTCGATGAGGACCCATCAGGACGCAGATTATCCAAGGAATTGGCTGCGGTCAGTGAAGGATTCACCTGCGAAGGATATCGAATCGCAGTCATCGCTTCATCTTGGGCAGAATTCGACAAGCGGACAGCACTGGCACTGAAAACCATGGACGGACGAGATAAGTGGGGCTTCCTCAAATCCCAAGGAGTATTGATCACAGATGAGGCACCTATTCCAGAGAATGCAAAGGTTGCACACATGTTTCCTGGACAAGGAAGTCAATATTTTGGCATGACGCATGATTTGAGCAAGAGATTCTCTGGAGTGGCAGCAGTCTGGAAACGGGCTGATGAAACAATGGTTGAGATACTGGATGGCGAGACCTTGTCAAGTTTCGTTTTGCGAAGTGGATTGAATGAACATGAGCGCGCTGAAGCGGAGGAGAAACTCAAGCAAACCGAATATACCCAACCTGCCATGTTGACCGCTGATTTGGCTATCAATCAGATTCTAGCCGACCATGGAAGAAGGCCAGATATGGTTGCAGGGCACAGTCTCGGAGAATATGCTGCCCTGATGGTTTCTGGAATCCTCGGGATGGATGGGGCGTTGAGAGCAGCTGCTGCACGAGGTACCGAGATGGGAGCAGTGGAGATTGCAGATAGAGGAATCATGGCTTCTGTGACTGCTGATTACAAGATCATCGCAGATGTTCTTGAAACATCAGAAGGTTATGTCATCGCAGCGAACAAGAATTCACCGAAGATGACGGTGATTGCAGGTAATACCCCCTCGGTCCAGGCAGTGATGCGTAGATTCGAAGGGCTTGACATCGATTGTGTGGTTCTACAGACCAGTCACGCCTTCCATTCCTCCATAGTTGAGCCAGCAGCAGAGCCATTGCGCCGTTTCCTTGAAGGGCTGGAGATCAATCTTCCTGAGATTCCGATAACCTCGAATGTTGATGGTGGATTCTATCCGATGAGTAGGGACCCTGAGCGTACTGCGAAACAACAGGTTCTGGATAAACTGGCTCCACAGATGGCTAGCGCGGTCGAGTGGACCAAACAGATTGAGACGATGTATGCCTCTGGCGCTCGCCTTTTCATTGAAGTCGGGCCCAAAAGAGCGCTCACAATGTTTGCATCGCAGATACTCGATGGTAAACCACATATCTCGATGATGACCAATCACCCCAAGTTTGGAGGGATTCCTTCTTTGTTCAACGCCTTGGCTGAAATGGCGATTGCAGGGCGCCCATATCGTTGGCCTCGTTCAGATTCACCTTTGCTCACAGATGCTTTCCGTGCAGGTCCATTGGAGGTCTGGGAAGAAGATGCTCCCCAATCCGCACAACCTGTTACTCCAGCAATAACACCAGAGCCAATGCCAGAGAAGGAAACGGCGATTCCGGTGAAAGATGAGCCAGCACCCCAGATTGAAGAAACAAGTCCAGAGGAATTGGAGATTGAATGGATCTCAACCATTCTATCCGGTGTCAGTGGATATCCTCCGAGCATGTGCCGTGGTAATGTGGACCTGCGGACAGGACTTGGCCTTTCTGAACAGATAATTCAGTCAGTCTTCAATTCGCTTGAGAAACAAGGCAAGGTCGAGGCTTCATTCGATACATCGACGATCAAGACCGCTGCAGAGATCTGTGATTGGGTGGAAGGAGTACCATCATCGTTCCAAATGCCCAGTTCCGCAGTCAGGTCTGAGAAACGGCCCCTAGGACCAGCATCAGTTTCACCAGCAGATGTTGTTGAGAAGGTCATCGTCGAGAAAGACCCCTTCCACGAGAGGAGAAAAGACCCCTTTGTGGTCACTGGTATCAGTCTAGGCCTTCCAGGAGAAGGCAAGGTTTTCGATGACGATAACTTTGAGAAATTGGTCAGAGGTGAGACCTGTTTGAGAGAGGTTCCTGATGAATACAAGCAGAAGATTCTCGACAAGAACATCGTTCGTTTGATCAAGGGCCGAGATGGACAAGCAAGGATGGAGTCTGCTGAAGAGTTCAGCGATATTCCACAACTTGCAGGACTGGCAGGAGAGTTCGATATCACCGAAGAATTCGGAGTCGATGCCAAGATTGCCAGGTCATGGGATACCACTACACAATTGGCAACCGCTGCAGGGCTCATTGCACTCAGAGACGCCGGCATACCAT
>CALCOQ010000125.1 GCA_937897005.1 uncultured euryarchaeote | reverse complement strand
CGCGGCATCACCACAAGTGCACCTGCTTCAGTGTTGATGACCGACCCCAGTGGCAATCAGACCACTGCTTCAATTCCGGGATTGCCGAGCCTTGAACAGGTAACCGTAGAACTGTTCTGGATGGTCCCTGAAGCCGCTGAGATAGGTAACTCTTCTGTCCAATGGACTGTCATTCCGGGAGCGATGAATTCGGGAGATGCTGATTCAAGCAATGACCATGGCAGCCTGACTATATTCATTGGCAGAATTCCCATAATTCACATTCAGAATCGTTCTGCAGTACTCACTCAAGATGTGCTAACCATAGATGCCAGCGCCAGCAGTGACCCTGATGGTGGTTTGATCTGGTGCTCATTCTACATTGAATATGATGATGGTATTGCTCACAAGAATGTCTGGACCACCGTCTGGACTGCTGACTGTATTCTTGATTGGATCTGGTATGATGATGGAGAATATACGGTCCTGATCAATGTGGTCGATGAAGAACGCGACAATGTGGAGCATACGGAAATGGCCAACATCATCAATCGACCTCCGCAGGTGAGAATCATCGCCAGCCGCGACAATGCCTCCTCGTTCGGAACAATTTCCCTGCTGGCAATTGGTAACGACAGCGACTCCGAGGACCCTTGGCCAGGTGTAGTCGATGTACACTGGCCTGATGCTCAATGTCTAGAGGGGTGGTATACCCATGAATGCACGGTCACATGGAATCAAGAAGGCTTGCGTAGATACACTGCGGTAGCCACTGATGACGACGGTTCAACCTCTGAGACTAGTGTAGATCTATTCTACAACAATATCGCCCCATTCGACCTTGATATCGAATTGTGGAGGCAGAGCAGCATGGTTGAGCGTGACCAACAAGGAGCATGGCATGTCAACGAGGACAGCGAACTGATGTTGGTTGGCATTGCAGATGACTCGCTCAATGACCTTGATGACCTGTTACATTCCTGGTCGCTGACAGATGCTGCTGCATTCATCGATAGCAGTAGAGGAACCAGCACTTCGACCTCTGCACTGTGGAGTGAATCTGGGGAGCATAACATCACATTGCGAGTCACCGATGATGATGGCTCATACAGCGTGAAGACCGGATTGGTGGAAGTCCACAATGTTGTACCAACCATCAGCGGAATTTCCAATCCGTTACCGATAGCAGAAGGACAGCGACTGACTTTGGACGTCAACGTGAATGACACCTCTTCTGACCGAGAATCCTTACAGGTCTGTTGGGATCTTGATCCAGGCATCAACAGGGATGAAATCGGTTCAGCAGATGATGATTGCGACATCGTAGGAATTGAATTTGAACATCAATGGCAGTTTGAAGGCATATATCCGGTGGTCCTGCACGTTGTTGACGATGATGGAGCCAGAGCCAGTGAGGTGGTGAATGTGACCGTGATGAATCAACGCCCAAGAGTGAAAGTCACAATACCTGAGGTCATTTATACCAATCAATTAGTGGAACTGGATGCTTCATCAACTTCCGATTCTGAGAACGATGAAGTTGGACTTGACTTCATGTGGGATATGGATGCAACCATCGACAGTAATGGTGATGGTGATACCAGTAATGACGTCGATCAAATGGGCATGAAGATCAAGAAGCGCTGGAATCAGGCAGGTGAATATCAAATTGTCCTGAGAGTGGCTGATGAAGACAAGAAGAATCCTGGAATCAAACTCCTGACCATAGTGGTGGTAGAGGATGAGGGTGGACTGCTTGATACCGTTTCTAGTCAGGTGGTAGGGCCAGACGCCTCGATACTGGTACAGATCATGCTCGGAATCTTGGGACTGCTGCTCATCGCCTTCACCATCAGCCGCTTCAGACCAAAGGACGAGGCAGAGACCTGGGTCGATGATGACCAGACTGCCATCGCTGGAGGAATGGACTCGAATCTATTATCTGGTGACCCAAGACATTCACCTCCTGAATATGCCTTTGAGCAATCCACTTCTGTTACAGATACGGCCCCATCATCTGGGGAAAGCACACTGCAAAGTCAACCAAAACAGCAGTCAGAACCAGAACCGCCTCAACAACCTGTTGAGGGTTCGATGGCCGGTCTTCTCAACGATTTGGATATTTGAACGACTATACGGGGGTTTCATGTGTGTTCGTCCCTACGGGACGACCATGCGTGCACGAGTAAGCGTCAGTTTTGGGCTGCTGTTGATTCTATTTTTGGCCCCCTTCTCTCAAATTGAATTCGATGAATTGGAAACTCTGGAAATTGATCGCTTCTCTGGTGAAGCCATGACATTTGTCAATGATGTTCCAAGTTGGCAGATTGATGATAAATGGGTCTATGAGACCGATTTTGATGTTGCTGGGCTGGTGGCGCAACTCAATGATCCATCCGCCTCTGTCAATACCTTGGGTGGAGATACCACTGAAGAAGTAGTGGACATCATCTTCCACGAACTTGATGATGGAACTCAACATCTCGTTTACAAAGTGAAGTCTGAGGGAGATTTCACCTCGGGGAACAATGGGGCTTCTCTTGAGGGCTACGATGGAAGAGTGGATATAGAATATGAAGGGGAGAATCTGATCAGGGTTTCTGATCTGGCCACCATCTCCAGTTCATTCTCAATAGATGTGGTATTTCTACCATATAACATCGGATTTCTCTCTCAAGATGTCGCTGACATCACAATCTTGAACAACTATGATCCACCTCTTGAAAAATACGATTTCCCAGTAGCCTTGGGTGAAAACTGGTATGTAGAAACACAACAAGAAGTCGATGGAAGCGGCCAATCAGACTATTTTGAGCCTGATGATATCGATCAAGCCGGAGCTGAGAACTATTCATTCCAAGTCAGCGATGAAGGCACGCCAAGTGAAAATGGAACCAATATTCAATACAGCGGATGCTCCAATTCATACAAGATCAATCAATGGAATGAAAGTGCAGTCAAAACTGGATTCGAATGGTACTGTCCTGCTGTTCGTGGTAAAGCATGGTCGAATGTCTACATCTCTCTAGGGTTAGAGATAGACTGGATGCTCAAAGAATACTTACCTGCCAATTCATCAGGGGTCACCGCCGCCAGTAACCCTGGCGCAAGACAGATCAAAATAGATGTTGAACCACAATTTCCAGCAACCCTTCCCAACGCACAGGAAACGGTATGGGGAAACTACTCATGGAATGGAGGGCCTAATCCAAATACAAATCTTCAGGTCAGATGGGAGATCGATGGAGGAATCTGGAACATCAATACCGATGTAAACGGATTTTCACATCATGATCTGTCAGTGGGAGCCTCGGATGATGACTCTCCATCAAATGATGATGTGGGTAGTCATGGTGTCATCATCTGGGACCCGGTTCAGAAGATAGTTGGAGCCCGTACCATCATTCTCGACCCAAATGTGGTCGGCATAGATCTAGTTGCGCGGGCTGATCATCTACTCATCGAACGGGTACGCGGCGAAGAAAACACTTTCCTTTCAGAAGCCATTGGCTGGAATGCAGTTCCGGGAGACCTGCTCAAGATGAGTTTGCCAGCTCAAAACCGAGGTATGCTGGTCAGCAATCAAACCGAATTAGAGGTCAATGCACCCGATGGTTCAACCATCAGAGGTGTGATCCCTCCTCTGTCAGCCTATCAAGAAGCCCGAGTTGAAGTTAATTGGACCGTGCCATTAGACCAAGACATTGGAATGGTCGGCATCAGTTTTGAGGTCGACCCAGATGGCCTCATCTGGGATGACGCCAATCTCTCCAACAACATTGGAAGTTTTGAGATCTACATTGGTAGGTTGGCGATACCAATCATTACCGCCAACGGCCCAGTCTGGACCTTCGACAATGTCACCATCGATGCAACTAGCAGCATTGATCCAGATGGTGGTACCTACAGATGCGAATTCAGAGCCTTCAGTGCTGAGGGAGTGGAATTCAACGCATGGGAAGATGACTGTATCTGGGAATTCAACTGGTCTGATGATGGCATCATGTTGGTGGATGTATTCGTCATCGATGAAGAGAATGACAGGGCTCACGGAGTCATCAACATCACTGTCATCAATCGTGCACCTTGGCTCAATGTAACTGCTCCTGAATCGATAACTGTTGGAGAGAAGGTGACCGTGGATGCTTCTGATCACGGAGATATGGATACCATCACGCCACTAGCGGATGTCTCCATCTCTTGGCCGGAGAATATCATCTGTGAGGAAGGAGCGGCTGCTCATACCTGCACATTCACTCCAAGTACAGAAGGCAATGTCTTCGTCACTGCAATCGCTACCGATGATGATAATGAAACCACTCAAAGAGAAGTGCTGATCAAGGTTCTCAACAGAGCGCCGGAAATATCTTTTGTGAAGGTCTTCAACCAGAGTGGTGAAATGACAACCCTCGACGGGATATACGATGTGTTGGAGAATGAGGAAGTCACCATCAACAGCATGGCTGATGATTCGGCCAATGACATGCTTTCTCTGGTCTTCAATTGGTGGTTGGATGATGTCGATTGGAACGAAACTGTGACGACCGATGGTTACGAATCAAATATTACAATATCCTGGCAATCAAGTGGTTTCCACAAGGTCTGGGTCGAGGCATGGGATGACGACAGTGCGACCAGTGAACGCATAGAGATTCAATTCATGGTGGAGAATGTCGCTCCAACTCTTGACATGCTTCAACAGATTCCACCAGTTCATGAGGACCAGATGGTTTGGGTCAATGCCACCGGCTCTGATTCACCCAGCGATATGGAATCCTGGTTATGGTGCTGGGACCTTGACACTGACATCAACAGCGATGGAAATGGCACCACAGCAGATGATTGTGACCTTGAAGGTTCACAATTGGCAATGGCCTGGAATCAAACCGGTCTCTACAACATCGCAGTCACTGTACGCGACGATGATGGTGCTTCGGCGATGCGCTCGACAACCATCGATGTACGAAACAAGAAGCCAAGGGCGAGCATTGGAATCGTAAATGGAAGCATGCCTGCCAGCATTGTCGTGACCATCGGAGACAGCCTTTCCTTGACCGCCGAGAACAGTTCGGACACGGACTCTGATATGGCGACACTGCAATATCACTGGGACCACAGTGGATTGGATGCAAACGGAGACGGTGACCTTTCCAATGATATCGACCATTCGGGAATTTTTTATGATGCGACTTTCGACAGGGTAGGGACTTTCACCATCACTCTGACTGTAATTGATGACGATGGGGACCGAGACCCGATTTTCATCGAAGTGCTGGTTGAGCCAGAACCTGAAGAAGG
>CALCOQ010000124.1 GCA_937897005.1 uncultured euryarchaeote | reverse complement strand
CAATACATCCAATGGTCACAAATTGGTTAAAAGAACGAGCACGTGTAGGATACGAATCGCTCAAACGTTCCATCACATTTCATTCCAACCCATGAATGCGAATCAAACACTCCGCATGGCAATCATTCTAAACCTTGAGCGGGAGTGAAGGCCCGAGTGAGATGCGAATAGCCGTATCGGGAAACGAGGGCTTCATCGCCCCCTATCTATTCAGCCTGCTGGATGGCATAGCAGATGAAGTCCCAGAAGAAGCCTTGACGGATTCTCGCCAACTCGATGCAGCATTGGCCAGTGCACAGGTTCTGATCCATTTCCATGGCCACCCCCCTGGTGAGGATCTCGACAGAAATGACCCTGAGGTTCCACGCGTGATGCAAAGCGTATCTCGCCTCATCGTCGATGCCAAGAAACGGCATCAAGGACTGCACATGATCCTTGTAGGCTCGCTCAGAGTCCACTCAGAAGCCGATGAAGATGGCTTCCATGGAAAATCCACTCTCTCACCCAGAGATGCAACAGCAGAGGGCCAGTTGTATATGGAGGAACGAGCTCTTGAGAACGCAACAGAGAACAGCCCCGTTTCCATCTTGAGACTTGGAAATGTGCATGGGATGCCACTGGAAGGAGAAAAGGGCAGAGGGTACCTACACGATTTCGCTGGTCAAGCATTGGTTGGTTGGGTCAGCGTTCCAGGTGATGGCACGGGGGTGAAGGATATCATCCATGTCAAGGACGTATGCTCGATAATCGCTGAGATCGCACACAACCCTCCACTGACCAGAGAAGCACTGGCCATCGGTAATGGTTGGACCTATCCAATCTCTGAGTTGGCCGAGACGATGGCCAGAGAGATGGGTGCTGAGGTGCAGTTGTGGGCTGATGAAAGAGACGAATTGTGGGGCGCTGTTGATGCTCGTCACCTACAGCAGAGAATCGAATATGAACCGATGGTCTCGATTGAGGAAGTGATGGGCGAAGCGATAAGCAACGCCTCTTTCTAATCACTGATATTCTGTCCAGGTACCATCATTGTTCTGATACCAGTTGATACCTTTCCCATCACGATACCAGTTCGTTCCGCTGTCATCCTTTGGCAGGTACTCTCCTCCACCTGGAAGATTCTCCCATGAAGCGACACTACGGGGGCCAGCTGGAACACCTACTTCGGATGGTGGAGGCATGGACCCTGCGGCTGGATCTGGACCTGCGGTTGGCCCTGTACTAGTTTCTGGGTCGCGTTCCTGCTGACGTGGTCGTAATTCATCTCCACCCTCCGGTTTACGCAGCAGAATAACCACGAAACCTATCAGAGCGAGGACGACGACTGAACCGATTCCTCCAGCAATGTAGATGAATGTGTTATCAGAACCACTGGAGGTATCAGTACTGAGGTTTGACTGGCCATCACCATCATCGGGTAGAACAACACCGACCATTCCTACTGGACAGCCCGGATGTTCACCAGCAAATCCTGCATCTAGAGGGCACTCATCCACTTTCTGAGCGCCATCGATCCAGATTCCTGGCCAAGTACTGTTTCGTGAATCATTCCACAGTGTATTTGCCCAGTTTTCACCGAAACCATCGCCATCGCTGTCATTCCATTGACTCGGTATCATTGGGAAGGCATCAGCACCATCATCGACTTTCCAATTCAATCCACCGAAAATTCCACTATCGCTGTATCCATCGCCATCAGTGTCAGGACATCCGGCGCGGTCATGATGTGAGAAGCCCTTGTATCCAGGGCACATATCACCCTCCACTCCAAAGGGATCATCCCCAAACCCATCCAGATCTGCATCCACCCATTGGGTTGGTTCATTCGGCAATGCATCAGCACCGTCCTCAGCATCCCAACCAGCATCTGAATCTGAATATCCATCACTATCAGTGTCAATACAACCCAATCTGTCAAGGGTTGAGTTGCCTGCGACCAAGGGGCAGTCATCTGAATTTGAGCCACTGGGGTTGTCACCGTATCCATCCTGGTCTCCATCCTCCCATTGAGATGAATCTTGAGGGAAGGCGTCGGCAGTATCTCCCCAACCATCCTCATCGAAATCAGGGCAGCCTCGCAAGCCACCAAGATAGGCTGTACCAGATACTGTTGGACAATCATCCTCTACATCCATGTATCCATCATTGTCGTCATTGGGGTCCTCTGTTGCATCCCTGCAACCATCATTGTCACCATCGGTCAGGCCATCTCTGGTCCAGTTCAATTCCCCAGTGTGACAGGTGTCCTCCTCATTTATCAGGCCATCATCATCATTATCTGAATCTTCAGAATCATTCCTGCAGCCATCACCATCAAGATCCGTCGTGGGGCCTGAAGTCCATCCAATCTCTCCAGAAGGACAGTGATCATCCTCATCCAACAGACCATCATCATCATCATCAGAATCTTCAATGTCATCCTTACAACCGTCACCATCGTTATCGGTCTGTGAATCCGAGGTCCAACCTGTAGCATTCATCGGGCAATCATCCACATCATCATTGATGAAATCTCCATCATCATCAAGATCGCATGCATCTCCAAATGAATCACCATCCCAATTCTCCTGCCCATTGTTGGGAACGGTCTGACAATTATCCAGAAAATCATTTATCAAGTCCTGATCATCATCCAAGTCCTCGTCACTGTCTCGACAACCATCTCCATCGATATCCGTGCTGTTGTTGGAGGTCCATTCAGTATGTCCTTTTTGACAATCAT
>CALCOQ010000123.1 GCA_937897005.1 uncultured euryarchaeote | reverse complement strand
CTGTCAGCGGCGGGACCGTCGTAGGGCCAACCAAGAGAAGCGGTGGGCATGGGGCGGCGTTGGACCACCATCCCTTGAGTGCGTCGGTTCCCAATAGCAGATCTGGCTTTGGTTCCCCAAACCTCATGCGCTTCAGGCTTCACGCAGGTTCGATTACGATGGATGAGGAACAGAAGTCACGGACGGATACGCTGCGCAGGCTACGAACCTCCCTCGATGAAATGGCAGGCTCGCGTGTCACTCTGATTGGCGACGTCATGCTGGATCGGTATCACCACGGCTATGCGAACAACCTCAATTCGATAGCGCCTGTTCCGGTGCTGAAGATATTCCAAACGGATGAGAGTCCTGGTGCTGCTGCGCACATCGCCCGCGGCTTGAATTCGATCGGACTCGACGTCGATTTCCACACTTGCGTGGGAGATGATAGAGAGGGTACGACGATTGTCGAGATGCTTGCACAGGATGGCATAACCACCGCTGGTATCGAGAGCGTGGCGGGACGGCACACTCTCGTGAAGATCCGTTTCTTCGGCAGCAGGGAGAGTCTTCTTGACGAGGATCAGATACTTCTGCAGGCGGACCGAGGTCCACTCGATGCGATGGATGATTCAGTCAGTGAATCATTGACGGCGAATGCCCTCGCATCACTGGACCAGAGTTGTGCTCTCGTCATTTCTGATTATGACAAGGGGGCTGTGACGGTTTCAGGTGCTTCCCAGTTGATCAGTGCTGCTAGGGAGCACAAGATTCCAGTGATTGTCGACCCCAAACTCACTGGCCTCGACAGGAGTCGGGGCGCGACTGTGGTCCTAGTCGAGATGCGTGGCATGGAACTGATGCGGCGCAGAATGGGTGGTGAAGATGCTCAGAGCGCCGCTGAGGAATTGATTGAGACCTACGAGTGGGACGCACTCGTCGTTCTCGGCGGAGTGCATGGGGTGACCCTGTACCAAGCCGCAGGCGAGACTGTCCACATCGATTGCAGCGCCTCTACTCCCAAGCAGCAGATAGGTCTGCACGACGCCGCAGCGACTGCCCTCGCAGTTGCATTAGGCCATGGTCATTCGATGGAGGATGCTGCATTATTGGCAGCCGCAGCCTGTGATTGCATTCTGACGGCTGCAGCGAGCCATGAGTTCCTCGATAGAGAGACGCTTGGAACATGGCTCGACGAGTTGTCCTGGCAATTGCAAATCTCGGATCGTTGATTCAAACGATTTGCCATGAGGTTCAAAACGGCATTCGAGGCCCGAGGTCTGTGAAGGCCGCAGGTTTCCTGATTCTCCTGCTCCTCGTCGCAGGATTCGCCACCACAGTGCCTGCGGTGCAAGCAGATGATGAGGGGGCCGATGATCCAGCCCTCATCAGCATCGATGTCGAGAATGGTGCCTCCGCCCATGATATCATCACTTTCTCCGGCATCGTTGAAGATGAGACGATGCCCAATAGAGTCTACTGGCGAGTTTCTAAGAATGGTTCACAATTCGACGGTGGAGACCTCAAACCCTTGTTGACAGCGATATCGAGTACCAGCAGTCGACCGCAATGGTCATGGTCATTCGATCTGGAAATCTCTGCTACTGGAGGTTGTTATTGCTACGTCACGGTCTATGCCGAAGAATCGAGTGGCGCCGTGAATCTAGAGATGAGAATGGTCTACATGATTCCACAAGGAGTCGCATATCCTGCTTCTGGCTTCTTGATCTATGGTCCTGAAGCCGGTTCCTGGGCCACTGGCATCATCCAAGTCAGCGGTTGGGCAGCTTCCAGCACGCCTTCTTTCATGGTCGTTGATAAGCAGATCACGCCATCTTTCTTCGAACCCAGCATTCTTCCCGAGACAGTTGAAGACTGCCAGCTGACGACTAGTATCGCCGAGAATAGAAATGGCGATTTCACCTTGGACATAGATGTCAGTGGTTGGTTGGATGGCTGGTATCGCGTCGATATTCTGCTCTGCGATGATGTTCTACAGGGTGGAGTGAATCTGATGCACTCACTCTCTCTTCGAATCAACAACGCTGCTCCGATCGTCAAACTGGATGGAATCAAATATGCGATGGAGTCTGATGAATGGCATGTCTTCGATGCTACCGAGACTGAGGATCCATACTGGGGAAAAGGCGATTTGTATTATGTCTGGACTCTGCGTAGACCCTCTCAGACAGGCTCGGTTCCGATGGATGTTCAGATGGGAGTAGACATTCGCAGTTATGCTGTATCGGCATCCTTGAGTGGTAATTACACACTCTCGCTCACCGTCTATGACGAGGGCGGACTGTCTTCGACGAAAGTGGTCTATTTCGACATCCAGAATGAAGTTCCGACAGTATCTCTGATGATTGATGGCGTGACTGTCGAGGCCGGACAATCTGTCAAATTGTCAGATGCTCAGAATACTCTGATCGATGGCACTGGAAGTCACGATAGCGTGAATGATGTAGGAAGGCTGCGATGTGTATGGTCCTTCGATGGCACTCTGATGTATGAGGGCTGCCAACGGACATTCTCATGGCCTGATGATTCCACTTACCGAGCCATGCTTACCTTGGAAATCATCGATGATGATGGTGACAGTTCGACGATTATGGTTGAACTGGTGCATCCTGATGAAGTCAGACCATTTCCCGTTGCCATCTTGTTACTCGTATTCTCCTTGCTGTTCCTGTCTTATGCAGTAGTACATCGAATGCGGGCTGATGATGAACTCAACATTCCGAAGTGGAAGGCTGAGTAGAATCATGCCCTCAATCGGTATCACAATGGCTCTCGGCCGACACCCCACAGTCTCAAGAACGACTCAACCTTCCCGCAGGTGTGAGTGACATGGCAGGCTTGCCATTTGATGAG
>CALCOQ010000122.1 GCA_937897005.1 uncultured euryarchaeote | reverse complement strand
GAGATATTGAAATTCGATGGGGCCGTTCTTTCAAAAATGGATACTGATGCGAAAGGTGGTGCAGGTCTTTCCATCTCCTTCTCTACAAGCCGTCCCATCGTACTTGCAGGAATTGGACAAGAATATGTGGACCTGATTCAATTCGATCCAGACTGGCTTCTTGACCAGTTATGGTCTTGAGTAGGTTCATGGCATACGGCCTCATGCGCCACCCATGGAAGACGAAGATATCTTCACCGATGAACAAGGTGCACGATTGTTCACAGTCATACACATGTTCCAGCGATCAGCATTGGTGAATCTTGGATTCATTGCAGACCATGAGGGGACGGCCCATTGGAATCCGACTGAGGCCAAGGAAGCGATTGATATTCTTACCATGTTTCAAGAAAAAATGAAAGGGAACCTCCATTCGACAGAAGAACAACTCCTCAAAGGAGTGGTATCAGAATTACAGATGCAATTCGTCAAAGCCCCGGAGTACAAGAAGCAACGAGAAAAGGAAGAAGCAGAGGCTGAGATAGCACGACAAGCCTTCACCAAACCCCAGAATGGCCCTGCCGAGGAACTTGTTTCTGAAAATGAAGAAGAGTGACCTCATTCTGCGAACGCTTCTTGACCCCAAACGGGTTGAGACGAAACATGAGCCGTGTTGGAGAGGTGGATGACCCATCAGCACCAACGGTTCTCGTGGTCGATAACAACCAGATGACCCATATGAGATTGAAACAGATTTTCACACAACGAGAATTCAATGTCATTCAATGCACTGATGGCGATAAAGCAGTTGATGATTACATCAGAAATGAACCCGAACTCGTTCTTATTTCATTGGATATTCCCACTCTTGATGGGCACGTTGCGGCACTTGAGATGAGAGAACACGGTGGAGATTGCAGAATCGTCTTTCTTGCCCCACGTCGTCTGAGAGAACTTGCTGAAGATGCGTCCCATTCTGCAGGAGCAGTAGCATGGTTGGAGAAGCCATTGACCGACACCTCCCTTGAAGAGAAATGGGACACCATCCTTGGCCCGATACCCGATGCACCGGGCCTAGAGGATCTTGATGAGTTACATCCAATGAAGGAAGATGACGTGATCGAGGTATCCATAGAGGAAGATGGAGCCCCCATGATCAATCTTCCACCGCTTCCATTACCCGAATTACCAATACAAACAGCACCAGAAGAAGAAATCCAAACACCATTACTTCTACCCATCAATCCGGTTGCAAAAAAGAAGAAGAAAAGCAAGTTGTGGTGGCTTCCAGTGCTGACGATCATCATTCTGGTCGGCTGGCAATTATTCGCATCATATTCTTATTTCAAATTCACTTGATCAAGATTTCTTGACGGCGATGACCATCTGCTGCTCATGCAATTGACTTCCTGCTGGCGCTTGAATCACTTCTTCAATATGAACATGAGATTGATCCAATAAAGAACGGTCCCCAGTAGCAAGTTGCGAGTCCAATGAATTCATTCTGGACCAATGCCTGTACGCTAGCCAGCACAACCCCCCAGCACTGATTCCAGCCAAGACCCAGGAAAGCAAACTCATTCATTTCTCTCCAGCAATGCTTGCCATGACGCATCAGCATAGGTCCGCGCAGCATGACAAGGATCATTCATTCCATGAATCCCACTTCCAACTATGATGCCATCAGCACCTGCCAACACGGCATCTCTTGGATTCCCATATCGTTGTCCTAATTCCCCGTCACCAACCTGTAGGTTGATTCCAGGCGTCCAGATCATTTTCTCATCTCCTAGCCGTTGTCGCAGAGCGGCAATGTTTGTTGCCTCACTTCCATTTCCTATGAATCCGAAAACACCATCCTGCTCTTTTCCAATCCGTACGACTTCATCTGAATAATCTTGATTCAGAAGATTTCCCCTACTGCTCATCTGTGCCAACAACAGAATGCCCCCTTCACGAGAAACCTCTTCCCAACCAGCTTGTAAGCCATTAACAACATCAGGGCCACTGATCAGATGAGAAGTGACCAGGTCAGCCCAACTTCGAATATCATATATTCCACCCATCTGTTGTTTTGATATTTTACCAATATCAGCGAATTTTCGGTCTTCGAATATCAGCATCCCAAATCCTTCCGCCTTGGCACAGAAAGCACCCCACGCTTCGGGCGTCCAATCTTTGACAAGGTCAACATGGGTCTTCAGCGCCACTACATGTTCATGTACCAACTCCAGAAGTTGGTTCAACCCAGCCATGTCCTGTCGATCAGCGGCAAGAATCACCAGACTTTTCTTAGCGGTACAAGCCTCCATCCACCGCCGAGCGATCAACGAGCCATTCGCGGACCAGCGGGCCCCCCATACATCAGCGCTCATCAAACCCTCTCTCGGCCTTCAGTGTGTCAATCTTGCGATAACAGGTCGCGCATTGTTTCAATGATGATATCTTCCGTGTTCTTCACATCCCCAATCAATTCAGATTGGGTCGAGGCATCATAATCAACATGCTTTCCTAGACTGTCTTTCAACATTTTAAAATTCAATTTTGGATGGAAGATGGCGAAAAGGTATGCGAAAACAGAAGGCAATCTTCTTCGGGCCCATTTTCGTTCTGGAAACCGTTCTTTCAGTAATGAACCGATTTCATTCATCCACATATTTCCAGAGTGTATGATATATCTACCACGATCCACCCCTTGTTCCAGAGCCTTGATGTGAGCACGGGCAACATCTTTTACATCAACGAAATTGATGTTAATATTCAGGACGAAAGGAGGGCCTTTGAGAAAGTGTTTGAGGTATGACATCGAACCTTCAAGATGTCTTGGAGCTAGGGGTTTTCCAAAGACCACCGAGGGGTGGATAGTGACCAATCTACACTCCTTTCCCTTTGCCCATTTCCGTATGATTCTCTCTGCTTCTGTTTTAGCGAATCCATATGGGTTGTTCTTCAGATTCGCATCGTCACACCAATCATCGCTTGTGAACGTGACCCCATTCTTATGGTGAGTGTTTCGAATCGCTGCAATCGATGATGTATGGATCAGGCGTTCAACACCATACTCTTCCATGGCGATGATAAGGTTTTGAACTCCCTTGATGGATGGATCCAATACATCGCGCTGAGGATTTTTTGAAGCGATGTACAATTCTGCTGCACAGTGAATGATATCTTGACACCCCTTCACTGCGGCCCTGACAGAGTCAACATCCATCAAGTCCATTTTCACGAGTTCAATGTCACCTATATCCATCAAGAATCCAGCCTTTTCCGGACTCCTCGTCGTAGCCCTGACCGAAACCCCCTGTTCCAATAATTGTTTGACAACATGAGAACCGATGAACCCTGCTGCCCCAGTGACCAGTATTCGTCCGCCCATGACGGCCCATCTGAACCTCATTCAAGACGATTCGCCCATCAATACTTGCTTGCGAGCCATTGATGATGGACGAGCCACTCGCCTTCCTATGGGAAGGCGTCAGTCAGCGATGGTTCTGGTCATCATCGTACTCTCATCATCTCTTGCCGGCTGCTTTGGTGAAGATATCCAACCATTATCCCCCGAAGAACCAGAAACATACCCCAGCATCTGGGATCGACATCAATTTGAATGGAACATGACCCATACATTTTCTCGAGTACTCGAACCCGGGCCATACCACGCTCTAGATGTCCAAGACGCCTACATAACAGTCGATACCAGTTTGATTTGGGAGACAGGGCCGGCAGAATCAGAAGTGCATCTTTCATATTGGCTTCCGAGCAATACTGAACAGGGAGAACAGGTTCCGGTCATCGCCATTATCAGCCCATATTTCTCCTACGGTCAACCAGGTTCAGAATCCGGACATACAGGAATTGTTGGAGCAGGACGCGGTGAATTCATTTTCGAGAATTTCATTCCCCATGGATACGCATTTGCTCAGGTATCTGTTTTCGGTACCGAACTCTCCAGTGGCTGTTTTGATTATCGTGGTGCTGGTGAGGGACTAGGGATTCATCATGCAGTGGAATGGCTTGGCTCACAGAACTGGAGTAATGGGCACGTTGGTCTATATGGGAAATCTTACGAAGGAGCAACCCAATGGGAAGCGGCGGCCATCGGTAGTGAATATCTGAAGACGATAGTCCCAATCTCCGGTACAACAGCTCTTCATCCATTGCTTTACAAGAATGGAAGTGCGGAAGCCAGATCGCAGGTCATGCACATGAATTATTTCTCCAGTACGGTCGATTACAACGCGGAGGACCTTGACAACATCTGCCCCGACATTGCTGAAGGTCTGTTCGCAGGACCGGTCACCTATGGTATGGGCGAGTTGGACCCATACATGGAGAATTATTACGATGAACGAAGCCACATAGACAAGGCATTCGATAATTGGAACGGCTCGGTGTATTGGGTACAAGGAATGCAGGATTGGAATGTTGATCCACACCAAGTGTTCGGGGGCCCCATCGGCTACAATTGGTATCAGGATTACGTTGATGCAGGTTTCGAGGTCCGCGGCATCCTTGGCCAGTGGGAGCACAATTACCCTGACCAATGGAGCAAGCACAATGCACAAGACAGCGGATATGGAGGTGAGGCGAGAGACAACATGACCAGATGGGACTGGGCTCAGGATTTGTTTGAATGGTTTGAATATTATCTCAAGGGCATCGGCCCGCAACCCGAGTTCAATGCTCAGATCCAGCGTAATGATGGACAGTGGAGAATAGAACAGACATGGCCGCCGCAAGACATCGAATGGAGTACAGTCACATTGGACCAGTGTTCATCTCAAGGAGATACCATTGGAGGGGCGCCGGTGCTTGGAAATGTTGGCAATACTGGAGCAGCAACCGTCGATTGTCCAGGATTTGAGTCTGACATTCACATCTCAGGCCTTTCCAGACTTCACTTGACAGTTCACGCTACTGGTGATGGGGGGCAGATATTCGTTGAGATGCAAGATGCTGAGACGGGTTTGCGGCTGGGTCATGCAACGATGGATATTCGATACCACGCAGGCGGATATGAACCGCAGACCGTCATCTCCGGTCAAGAAGTTGTAATGATGATGGAATTCCAAGGCATTGATGCAATTCTTCCAGCCGGCCATGGAATTCGCTTGCTGTTGACCAGTACCGGAGAGGATTATCTCGCCCCTGCTTGTTCTTGTCCGATCCATGTGATGATGGACGATTCGTCGGCCTTGTCTTTACCATACATCGACCGAACTGAAGCCGAAGTATTGGCCACTCCTCAATCTCCAGATGCGGCAAACAACCAATGATCAGTTCCTATTCTTGACTGAAGAAATCAGCGCCTGGATTCTTTCATTGTAAACAATCGCAGCAAAAAGCAATGAAAACAAGAACATCATCCACCACATGCCCCCTAGTCCTTCTTCATATGGTTCTCCAAAGTGAGATTGAAAGCCAACAATCATTCCATACAACAGAGTTCCCAGATTGATTGAAGCAACCGCAATCAACCAACTCATTTTTTCAATCAAGCCAGATTTCTCATCAAGAACGCCGGTGGAAAACCCCCCAAATCCTCGGCCTGTGGAAAAAATCAACAAAACAATGATTGAAACCAATGAGAGAATTATGAAAATGCTGTTGATGGTACCTGCTGTCGAAAGGGCGCTGCAAGAGATACCATCCTCACTCATACCCGCTTCATCACATTCATCCAGGGGAGCCACCATTCCCAAATCCATAAAACCAGAAACTTTCATTTCCATTTCACTTAGTCCTACACCAACATCCATGGATATTGTAATTGGACCAAAAAACCCATCTTCTTCATGTTCAGCATTTGCACTGTACCACGACATTGAATTGAGTCCAACGATTAACACGATGAACATGAAGAATGCCATTCCATAGGATG
>CALCOQ010000121.1 GCA_937897005.1 uncultured euryarchaeote | reverse complement strand
TTACGCTTTCTTGATGAATATTTTCTAACAATTCTAACGTGAGCACGCGCGTCTCGCTTTCTCTTAGAGAGGAATCTCTTGAGGCCTGTTTCAGGAATATGTTTGACAACTGCATCTGGAGTGTAAACAATAGTTCCACCCGATTCAATTAATTTGAGCGAGACCTCCATATCCTCTGCATGATACCAAGATGGATTGAAACCCCCAATCTCCAACAATTTATCCCTGAGGAACATACTACATGGCCCATTGGCCAAGGTGGTTTGGCGCGAACGTTTGCGATACTTCCTCTCTATCTCCTGCGCTCTGATTCTACTGACAATGGTATCGCCCTCATCAAAGATGACCCTACCTGTCACGCTCACCACATTCTCATCATCCAGACCACCACTCTGAGCCACCAGAAATTCAATCCAGGTAGGATGTGGACGGCAATCGATATCTGTTATCGCCACCCACTTTCCTTGGGATTCCTCAAGAGCATATTGCCTGGCTGCTGCTAGACCAAGTGCCTCCTGATCCAGGATTCGAACTGAAACGCCATTTTCTTCTCCGCTCTCATCGCTCCATTCTGCCAATCGTTCAGCGGTTCCATCACTGGATCCATCATTCACCGCGATGATCTCCAATGGCCGATGAGTCTGATCCAACAATGATCGCAGACAATCATCTACCCAGTTCTGACCATCTCGAACAGCAACAGTGACTGACACCAGCGGTTTTTCATCCAGAGTAAACCACCTCAAATAAATCCAGGATCTCTCGGCAACGTTTTTTCACTTCTTCATCACTGACTCTGACAACAACCCCCTTGCCTGGTTGTCCGTAGAGGACCACAGCATTGAGTGGTAACAACAGATGAATGGGAATCGGAGCCAGATCCTCTTCACCCTCCACTTTGATCAGAACATCTGTATCTGAATGAATCGCTGCACGACATGCATTGAACAGATCGAGACTCAAGTGCCCAGCAGGGTTGATGCAGGAGAGAACAATACTCCAGCCACCATCTCCTACCTTCTGGCTGTCTGGCAATTCACTCCTCTTCGTCATTCCATCTACAATTCCAATGTCCGGACGAACACCGATATCAAGCATCGTCTGAACACACACATCCCCAACTGCTACAATGAACGCGTCATCTGAGACCTCCTCCAGAACTTTGTACATCGCTATCTCGGGAGATTCTTCGGGCCCTTCATACAATACCCCAAGTGGTTCCTTGAGAGTGGCATCCATTTCTACCGGCATACGTAGATCCTGCAACAATTCAGGAAACCAGGGTCCTCCACTTCTGTCGATGATTCCAGCCCGAATTCGTGTACTGCTGATGACCCCTCCTGCTCCATCCTCAAGATGACTGGCTTGAATGATCTCCAATGGTGAAAGCCCATTCTCTTCACGAATTTCATTGACCCGTTCACAATTTCCTCTGGTCTCAATCGTACAGATGATGGAATCGCAATCTTCTCTGACTGGAGCAGGGCCAAATGAATCTCTCAGGATATGAGTGCTGAACCGCGTTCCATGATTCAATTCAGCCCAATCCATCAATTCCTCCAACCTTTCTTCCAATGGAAGAATGAATTGTGATTTCTGCTGGGCAATGAAATCATCACTGACCCAAACTTCAATGAATTCAGCATTACTTGCCGCCAACTCCAGAAGATGTATGTGACCCGAATGGAATCTATCGAAGGTTCCACCGACCAGACAACGGGAGAATCTTCTCTCCATCGACACATTGGGGCCGCCGGGGGCGAATAGGGCTTTGGACGCTGGAAGCTTCACGCCAAGAGACAAGAAGAGGGAAATGGAGAAAGATGTGCCCCGGCGTGTAACAGCCCTCCTCATCGTTGCCTCAGGGGCATGACCCTCACACCGGGGCGTCTGTCCGATCAAGGGGTTGTCTCACCTTCATCCTCTCGTCCGGCAAGGACCCATACTCGATCGGTATCGCCGCCTGTTTGCCCCGAGGTTCATATCCGAAGATCCCCCCGGTCTTCGCAAGCGGCGGACCGCACTCATTGGTACCAGCTCTCATTGTGCCAACCCGGCGAGGGGAGGCTCTCCAGTCGGTGTTGCTGGTGCGGTGGCCAATCCTGATGCCGGGCTTTTTTGAATCCTTTCACTCATAGCAGCCTTATTTGCCCTGGATTGAGCAGATTTTCATGGAATCCACTCAATCGTTGTAATATTCGAACCTCAACATGTTCATCCTTGTACATCGCGCTTGGAGAAATCAACATTGAACCCCATTCATCTACAGGTCTTGCCAACCATCCTACACATGGATGTACCCTCCCTGAACGAACCACACTATCATTTATCAAATCCTCAAGACATTCCATGAGATCGAGTAAATGAGATGCACCATCACCGTCGTCTGACTCCAGATTATCCAGATGGTGACGCATCAATATCTGCAAACCCGGAGTCATTCCCGGGTGTTCAATTTCTATTCCTGGAGAATCAACTTTCTCTCCAACGGGCCTTAGGCAAAGAGCAGCCCAAGGTATTGCTGTTGCAGCCAACCATTCCCTGCCTTGTTCATCCTCAAGTTGTCTGAACAGGATCTCAGGGGCCAAATGAGCCCACCATTCGTAGTGAAGGACTTCAGCCAACCTTCTCATGACCTCTAATGAAGGCTCCTTGGCTTCAATACTCCAATCCATCAGCACCTGCCAACTGTGAAGTGGATGTTCGTCCACCAGACCTGGAATCAGTGTAACCAGTTCTTCTGCCCAACTCTTCTTCAGATATCCCATCCGTGAACACCAAGCGATTCCCTGCAACACAGTTGTAATATCTTCAGATGGCGATGCTGACCAAGACTTCCAAGCCCATCCAGCCATTCCCTTTCCAAGAAATGGGATTGACCACGGAGCAGTTGCCAGAATATGCTCTGAACAGATTGCAGAAACCTCTGCAGTCTTCGATTTCCTTCGCATCTCCATGACAACATCAGGATTCTCAATCATCGCTACACGTATCACGTTGGAAGCCGATTGTCTCCATTTCACAGGGGAGACCTCGGATATCTCCATGAGATTCACCAATGGCACCTGTTCGGGTTGCAACAACTCGAACCATATTGGCTCAAGAATTTCACCGATTCTCTGCCATCTCGACCAACGATTCTCCTCAGGAGTCGCTATCCATGCTGCCAATGGAAACAGACCTTCATTGCGATTGGCCCATTCTTCGTCTCCTTGCGGATAAGAGGATGTGGCGATTAAGAGAGCTTCTTCCTCTTCTTCAGGGTCCTTGTTGCTGAACTGGATGGCTGGAAACGATTGCAATTCAGAAGGACTGGCAGGTGGACTCCAGTTTTCTGGTGCTGCTGAAGTCTCTTCAACCTGCTGAGTCAAGATGAATGGTATCTGTGAGCCATCAAGCATGACAAGTCGAGCCGCGGGCCAACCCGAGGGGTCTTCTCTGACCAGTATAGAAGGCACCTCCGTCTCTTCTGGCAATATGACTAGTCTGACATTGTGATTATTCAACAATGTATCAAACATCTGTGTTTCAAAAGGTCGGTGAGTAGGCCAATTGACAACTAATTGTTGTCCTCTGTCCAAGACTACCCAATGCATCAAAGCCCTGACTGCATTATCATCCAATTTCGAGATGTTCCATTCCAACGCCTTGTCCTGTGGAATTTCTTCCTGCCATTCAACATCAGCCCATGAATCCCTGAACCTCTGCCAGGTGGTCGAGACCCTCGAACGTCTTCTTCTGGCCCTCCAGCCAGTCAATGCAGCTTTCTGAACCTGAGACAATCTATCACGTAACTCTGCCGGTGGCAGGCGGGGATGAGCCTCATGAATCCATCTTTCCAGCACCGCCACAGGTAATGGGGTGCTTGAGATCTTGTCAGATAACAGACAGGCCCCCTCTCGCGCTGTGTCCGCCAACATCGAAGCGATATATCTCTCCTTGACCACCGCAGTCACTGGAACTTCAGGTCTGACCAATGGCGCCCTGTCATGTGCCTCACCCAACACCCACTCCCCACCTCTGATTGAATGGGGCAACTCCGGAGGTGGTTCGCTTGGATCATCACAGAACCAAGACCCAGCAGCGAGTGTCTCTTTAGCACTCCCTGAAAGTGCTCGTGCGCGCACCAGACCCACCGCAGATGTCTGTTCAGACCAACCTTCCAAAGTATCCATCGAAACCCTGTCTTCGGGTTCCTCGGCCCTCTCCAGAGTCTTCGCATCATACCATCGAATAGCCCTTTCTTGTGGCCATGCCCAGAAAGGATAGATCCCCCCCCCCTTGCTTCCATTGGAAAACCCATCTGCGTCGATACTCCGTACTGGAATCAAAAACAGCCCTTTCTGGGGTTTCTTCGCGTAAGCCAACAGCAGTGAATCGCCATCCCTCGCGACAATGCAACCTTCGGCTTCCAGGGGTATTCCAGACCTGAGTATCGTTCTCAATCTGGCGAGTTCATCTGATTCTAGAAGGGAGTATCCAGAGGTAGTCAATCTCTGCATCGCACCCCGTGTTGCATCATCCCTATCAGCCGACACGTGACCCTCGTCACGGAGCTTTTTCAATTCAGCAGAGGCGTGTGGAAGGCGAAGTCCCGTTGCCGATGCAGCATCGCTCACTCTAGATGCGCCTATGCTGAGATGAGTCAGGAGACGCCGGCGATAGTTACTACGGATCTTCGCCGGCACTTGGGGTATCCTCCTATTGAATCGACGGCAGGTCGTCGGTTAATAACTTGACTTAATTTACTTTAAAACTTACATATAGTTACCTATTTCCAGTGGAGATGGGTTATTTTCCACACCACCCCCTCTGACAGTGGCAGCAAATAATAGAAATCAGGTCAGTAAGTGTAACCCTACTTCCCTTTAGAGGGAGAACGGTTATATGAGTCACAGCGGTCCTCGTGGCAAGCGGGTACCGGTTCAATGTCGATAGCTGCTAAAATGACGAGGTGGAAAAATAATGAAGACCGTGAGAATCAGAGAGAAGATCAAGAAATTTCTGGCCGAGAGGCCCCGAAACACAGCCGAAATCCTTGAACACATCAATACCACGATGAGACATGGAACTACCAGTCAACAGTTGGGCAATGTTCTATCCAAGGACAAGGATATCGTCAAGGTCGGATACATCAAGAGGAGCGGAATTCTCTCAGGCGGATATGACATCTGTGAGTGGGCAACACGCAACTGGGTCTCAGATAACTGTCCCGACTGGAAGGATGGTCAACCATTCATTCTCAACAACAATAACAACAACAATGATGAGAACAGGCCAACTTTTGGATGAACGAATAGAATCACACTCTGCATACATGTCGTATG
>CALCOQ010000120.1 GCA_937897005.1 uncultured euryarchaeote | reverse complement strand
TGGTCTCCCGGGGTCCTTGCAAGGTTGCAACCATTCCTTCGTCCATCCAGTCTCCATCGGCATGGTTCCATTCGGTTGTGATTCCACTTCGCGAAAGTAGCCGGTCAACCATGCACCTTCCTGCCAGAATGGCCTTTTGTTTGACATGAATAAATGCTAAGGCATCTATTCCTTGAAATGAAAAGTGAGTCACATCATCATCTTTCAGGAGATTATCAGTCCATCGATCCATGCTCTTTTGAAGACGATTTGTAGGCCGCCCATTCAACCATAGTAAGTGCCCTCTATCATGAGGTAAATGGGAGTGTGCACTGCCCATGTTTCGTCGAGAACCACCGCTCGGATGAAGGTTGGGACAGGTAGAATCTCCCATCGGAGGGCTTCTCATCCCCCACCCTCTCGGCGATATATGGCGAGACTTCTAGTGGTAGGGGCAGGATTAGCGGGAATCGCTGCCGCGCTCGAATCGTGCCGATTAGGGCACGATGTGGCATTGGTGGATGCTTCAAATCCACTAGGAGGGAGAGGAACAAGTGTTGAACTGGAAGGTTGGATATTGGATGCAGGTCCTCACTTTCTAACAGATTCCGGACAGATAAGAGATTGGTTGAAGAAATCCAGCAAGGTACCATTGGCCAATAGAAGATTAGACCCAAGGAACATGTATATTCTCCGAAATGGAGTTCTCAGAAGATTACCATTGAGCAAAGAGACAATTGAACCATATGGGTCTGATAGTGCAGAAAGACAGCGATTACTGGGTCTTGCAAGATACCTTTCCTCCCAACTGAAGAAAAATCCTACCCTCTCAATTGAAAAATGGCTAGAAGACGAACCACAAACAATAATTGATATTGTTGAATGTTTGGCAATACATACTACACATCTCCATCATGAACTTGGTGCCAACCTAACCTTCTATTTCCCGAGAATCATCTTAGCACTTCGTGGAAAGGATCTCTATTCTCCTCTGGGAGGTTGGGCTGAAATCACTGGCCGCTTTTTGGCAGCTCTTGATGGGTTGGATGTCCAAACAAGGTCTTCCTCTCCTGTTGACAGACTGCTGAAAGACAAAAATGGAGATATTCGTGGTGCGCGTCTGCGTGGAAATGTCAAGGTGGAAGCAGATGGTGTGATAATGACCACTCCATTGATGTCAACAGGTGATATTCTCAAATCCAGTAGAATCGACGTACAACTACCCGAGCCCTGTGAACTCAAAGCATCGGTATGGGATCTGTTATTGTCCCAACGATTGTTTCACGGAATCCATGCAATCTGGGATGCAGACCGTCGAATCGCTGTTTATGTTCCCAATTCCTTCACTCCAGAGAAGATACCAGAAGAAATGCGAGAAGGACATACATATCTACAGATTCTTTCTTTCAATGGTTCAGAAGCAATAGTTGAATTATTGGATGAACGATGTGCAGGTTGGCGCACTCATCTTGTTGCTGAGAGAAAGTTGGAGGATGTAGTGATCTCACAGGCCAGTGAAGTGTTTGAAGGAAAGCCAGGACGCTTCTTTGAGCAACCATTATTGGATCATGGTATTGCCTTTGCCGGGGATTGGATGTCCGATGAAGCCTGGTTGTCAGAGGGGGCATTCATCAGCGGATTGAAGGCAGCGAGAGAATTGCATGAGAAACTGAATGCATGATTACTTCAAGCCTCAACCGTGATAGCAGCAGTCATCGACGAATGAATGCCGCAATGGTAGGCATATGTTCCTGCGGTATTGAAAGTGTAGGCGAAGGTATCTCCATTGCCCATGTCACCCGAATCAAATTCTCCATCATCAGCTGTTGCGGTGTGTGTGGCACTATCGGAATTGGTCCATGTCACCGCAACTCCAACTGAAATGGTGAGTCCATCAGGGTCGAAGGCAAATCCGCTGATATCAACGGCACCTGCAGAAATACCGCCATCATCTATCTTGGTTGTTGAAACATCATCATCACCGATGCAACCTGCAAGGGCGGGTAGCATCACCAGCAGAGAAATCAAGCATGTCGTAAGGCTTCGCATGCAAGATGAGATGAGTAGCGATATTTGGATGTGCTGATAGCAACAGCGTTCAAAGACCATCACCATCAGCCCAAGACATGCGCATTGTGACCTGGAATTTGAACGGCATCCGCGCTGCTATTCGCAAAGGATTGGATGGATTCATTGAGAACATTGATGCAGACGTCTGGATGTTCCAAGAGATTCGAGCCTTGCCAGAACAATTGCCGAAGGAATGGTCTCTTCCAGAAGGAATGGAAGCAATCTGGCATCCAGCAGAGAAGAAAGGATATTCTGGAGTATCCACATGTTCGAGAATTGATATGCTTGAAAGCGACCGAGGAATCAATGCACGCAATGATCCTGAGGACAAGGAAGGACGAATGTTGTTGACACAACACGGCGATCTGATATTGGCGAATACATACCTGCCATCTGGTTCGTCCAAGGAAGAGAGACAATTGTGGAAAGAGGATTGGATGGAGGATTATCTTGAATGGGCATTACAATTCGTTGACTCTGAAAAACCGGTCATCCTTGCTGGGGATTTGAACATCTGCCATACCGAGGATGACATCTGGAACCCTGCCGGAAACAAGAACACAAGTGGTTTTCTTCCAAATGAAAGAGAATGGTTCACCCGCCTTCTCGATAGTGGATGGAGGGATATTTTCAGAGAGTACAGGGGGCCCGGGAAAGGCCCATATTCATGGTGGTCCAACAGGGGTAGGGCGAGATTGGAGGATAAGGGATGGAGAATCGACTATCTGCTTGGTAACAATGCAGCCGCTTCATTGGTGAAACATGTGGAGATCATGAGAGAAGGAGGCCTGGTGGTCTCTGACCATGCTCCAGTGATATTGGATATCGAACTCTAGCCTTGTTCTATCTTGGCACACTCTTCCAGAAATGCATCAACCACCATTCTCAGATCCTTCAATACCAACGATTTAAAAACGAATTTCAACCCATCCCCAGTCTCTTCAAGTTCAACCTCTTCAATAGATTCTGCTACTGCAATGATACTGCTACGATGAGAATCAGAACCTTGCCATTCAATGACCACTTTATGCTCGGCCATGAATTGTCGAAAGGAAGGGGCCTCATCGGTCTTGCGGCGACCATCCACGGGTTGTTGGTATCTTGGTAATAATTGGATGGAAGGGCTTGAGAAAGGGAAAATAAAAAAAATCCACCCCCTCCTCCGGAAGGCATGGACCTGTTTGAACATCTTTCATTGATACCATTCCTGCTTGTTGCTCTAGGGCTGATCAAGATCATTTCAGCAATCGCACATTACATCGAGACCAGCAATAAATTTCGTGAATCAGAAGTGACTCCAATCAAATTATATTGGGTTCACACCTTATTCATCGCTGGTTGCTATTTCGCCCTCATGTTGTACTGGTGGAACTCATACCAGTTCAACGATTACAGCTCCGGGGAAAACAGGTCCTGGACTTTCGGAGAATACATGTTATACATGACACCGGGAATATTCCTTTATCTTGCACTTGAGATAGCCATACCGGACCTGAAAGGTGATGAACCGATAGATCTCAAGGAGCATTATTATTCAAATTCGAGTGAGATGTGGGCCACTATAGCCGGAGTCACAGCTTCAGCGGTTATTTTCTCATTGCTCCTTTATGGTAATGATGTGTTATCAGTGGCAACGCTTGGCCGTTTGGTATTACTGCTCATCTTGATTCCGATGTGCTTCACCAGGAATGAGAAGGTTCACAAGGTCACAATCGTGATATTCATGTTGGCAATGGCGTATTCCGTTCCTGATTCGTGGTCATTGACTAATGATTTCACATGATATTCACTCCGGTCGCTTGAAATCAAGAATCGTTCTGCCAATGCCGTGGAAGGCGAATCCGAAGCAGAGCAACCACTCATCGGCCTTCCCGAAGAAGAGACTGTCTTTGCAAGTAGTGAGACCTCTTTGATCACACCTTCAGATTCTCCAGTTTCAGTTCAAGCCAAGGCTCTGGCAATTCTTATTCTTCTTGCTGCTTCGATGGGATTCCTGAATGGACTGGATTTTTCCATTCAAGACAAAGGTCTGGTAAGGCCTCATGAATTCATTTACCGCTTTTCTGAACAAGCACCTCCGAATTCCGCGGTTCTTGATGGTAGGATAACAGATGCAGAAGGCACTCCTGCATCTGGCTACCTCGTTGAATTGGTGTATTTGAATGGGACCATCTATCAAAATCTCACCGATGGAGATGGCATGTATCATTTTGAGGAAGTGAAGCCCGGGCTGGCGGAACTATGGATTCACACTGTTGATTTTGAGAAAGGAGTACAACACCGCATCTTGTTGACGCCTCCAGTGCCGGGATTGGAGCCTATAGGATTCACACGCATCGATATCAAGATGCCAACCGATGCAGAATATGCAGAAACCTGTGAAGGAGAGGAAGATGCTGATTGCGTCCCGTGGGTGGATATGGCCTCTGAGGAGATGGAGATGCCATTACTTGATCCACAGGCTGGGAGTCTATACTACATGCTGGGCTTCTTGTTCATGGGGCTTGCAACTCTCGCGAGCGTTTTTGCGGTACTTGGTTATCGAAGTGGTTCGAGGGGATTATTACGAACAGCAGCAGTCATCGTCTTCTTCACACAGGGTCATTATTACAGCTCCTGTTTCTTGGGCCTGGTTGCTATCGGCCTTTCTTTCGCCATACCATCACGGGACTGAAAGAACACTTCTTGCCGTTCTACTTATCCGCAGCACTGTTGAGGAGGGGGCGTGAAGGGAGACACACCAGTTCTTGATGCCGAGTCATGCGCATGGATGGTCAGGCGTTTACCAGACAGGATTTCCTGCATCGAATTGCTTGATGAATTCATCATCGCCGGAGATTGGTCTGGAGATATATCATGCTGGACTTCAGATGGAGATCCAGTATGGGAGTATAGCGCTCCTGATCGTGTCTCTTCAATCGCCGTGGCAGATGATATTGTAGTAATCGCATCCGGTATTGATGTTGTTGCATTGTCAATGAGCGATGGGCAGGAACTCTGGAGACAGAAACTTGAGGGTTCAGCAGATGAAGTATTTTCAATACCTGGTAGCGGAATGATTCATGCTACAAGTTCAGTTTTCGATATTGAACATGGTGACTTCATGGAGAGCGCCTATTGGAGGTTTGACAATTCGGGAGATTTGATGGTGGTTCATAGATTCGATGAACGCCCATGGCATGTCAGCGTTGAACCCGATAGCGTATTATTAGGCCTTGGTAGGCCCCGATGTGGGATGTTGGTATTGAGGGAAGATGTCCTCGAGTGGGAGGGATTGGTTGATGATGACCCTGTTGCTTGTGGGATGCAAGGAGTTGGAAGGACCATCATGGGACATTCAAAGGGTGCAGTATCTATTGTTGAAAATGGCATCAAGAATATCCTCACCGAATTGGACGTCGGAATCGAGTCAATTTCTTTCATTGAAACCGGCATCTCAGTAATCGCCGAAGATGGATTACAGATCCTTGATCAGGATGGCGGGGTGCTGGCCAGCAACGACATTTCCACGATATCAGATTCAGTAGAATCATTTTCTCCAATCGATGAGGAATCATCGATATGGGCATCGATAGGTAATCGGCTAGTATCTTTCAACATGGAATGTCAAGAAATTGCAGTGATTGAGTTGAGGGCCCCCCCTTCATCATTGACAGCGAATGGAAACATGATGGCAGTAGGTTTGGAAGACGGCGCGGTGTATGTGTTTCAATCAGAATTGATACGAAGGCGTTTCGCGGCAATGAATTCAGGCTCGAGTGAAGGTGATTCAAATAGATCAGCAATGTTGGACAAATTACGGCGATTAAGGGAATAATTTTCTATTTTCAAAATGATAATTACGAGAATCAGTGTACTGCAAACAGTGGAAATATACCCCCGAGAATGTTATTTCCAGTGGAAAAACAATAATCGGAACCGAAAGATTCATGGACCTCTCCCACCTCTCTGAAATTTGCCGCTCCCTAGGAGTGGTGGAGGGGGTCTTCGGAACCTCTCCGGGTCCTGTGTCGTCGGGCCGCTCTTCGGAGTAATCGACGACCTTCATGGGGAGAGATTCCTGTGTAGCGGCGGAGGAGGACAGACTTCGGTTTGAGCTTCAATGCCACCAGGTGGAGCAGACCTTCGGGAATGCGCCATGAGGGGTTTCGGCCGTTCTTGGTAGGGAAGAGGATCTTTCGGGATGCTCTGAACACATCTGGACTCAGGGAATGGATCACGGCCAGCACCACCGTCTGCAAAGACACCGGTGCAATATGGTTGGACTCGCTTTCGGGCGTGTCATATCCTGACCCGCCAGAGAATCCGCTTCGGCGAAGGATCTGGTTGGCTGAATCGAGGCTTCGGTTGAGATGATGCCAGAGGGGAAGATGAGCTTAGGCGAGTTGACCTCTCATCAGCGGAGGCTGGCAGGGGGGCAGATTCCTGCCCGGATGAATCCCCCCTGCCAGTTCTCCCACCTGATTTTCAGATGAAGTGAGCGCATCGCGTTCGCCTTATACTCGTTACGGATATTGACTACTCCATCCCCATGTTTGTGATTCATTCGCCCCTCGCCATATCGGAAGTGCAAAGGCCTACGTCATCTTCGGTATTCCATGAGCGAAGAAGATACTGAGGAAGAAAAGGAATCTTTGGCTAGAGCCAAAGCATTGTTGGATGTTTTTGATACTCTGGAGGATACAGGGCATACTTCACGTTCAGGTTCAGATTCGAGAGAGGCTCCGATGTCAGCGCCCAAGCGCCCCCAGGCTCGGGAGGCACCAACAGTTGGTTTGGCTCGTAAGACGGAGGGGATCACTGCTCATGAGGCTGGGGTGGAAGCGGTACGTGAAGCACCGGTTAACCTAGGGGCCAATCTAGTGCATGAAGCACCGGAGAATCTTGCATTTGCGAAGGCTGAAGAAAATTCCCCTACCCCTTCACCAGTTGTGGAGAAGAATACCGGCTCAGTTCCTCTGCCACCATCTATTCCTCTGCCGAAGAAGGATGATGAGGATTGAGCATGGTTCTTGTTTGAATCATCCTCAGGAGGATCCAGAGGGCAACACCAGCAAGGATGTGTTTCACAGTGTGGCCACTGATGATGGATGTGATTCCATAAATTGTAGAATCAGTCAGTTCAAACACTGTAGCCAAGAGGAATAGACTCAAGGCAACGAAATAATCCACTTCTCGATCATAGGTCGCTTTACCGAAGATGAGCAGAATGACGATGATGATGAGCGGTTCATGTTTGAAGAAGAAGAAGGGGCGCAGATCCCCAGTCCAGTGCCATAGCAACACACTGAGGATGCCGATCAACATCAGCGGCACATGGATCTTCTTGGCAACTCCAACTCCCATTCTATCAGCTATCACAAGTGAACAGATCGAAGCGAATACAATCGTCATCGGTATCCGATCCCAGATCATGGTCGAGTCGTTAGGTTCCAGATGATACCACACCGAACCCATGAATGTCAGAATGATTCCGCTGAACAGACTTGTCATGATGACCAATTCGAATCTATCCGTATACCCGCCACCCTTTTGATGCATCTCTTTCACCAATGCGAGTCCTACGACTCCAGGTATCAACAGTGCCAGATTACTGAGAACATCTACCGCATTTGGGATTCCAAAGAATGTCCGGTTATCAGCAAAATCATGATACCATTGAGGTTGTTCAATTCTACCGAATATCACGAAACCAAGAGCGAATACCAGAGTCGAACTAACCAACATTCGATTGAGAATTGATGTATCCAGTTCCATACTTTCACCTCATCTGTTCGGGCCAGTCATCTTCTCAGGCTTTATCCATTCATCAAATTCCGCTTCACTGACCAATCCCAATTCCAACGCACTTTGTCTCAAAGTCAACCCTTTCTCATGAGCATTCTTGGCGATCTTTGCGGCTTTATCATAGCCGATATACGGATTGAGAGCAGTGACAAGCATCAATGAATTTTCAAGATGTTCAGCGATTCTTTCTTCATTTGCTTCTAACCCTTCAACACATTTGATTCTGAAAGTACGGGATGCATCTGCAAGTAAACGAATACTGTGCAGCAGATTATGAATCATCATTGGTTTGTACACATTCAATTCAAAATTACCTTGGCTACCTCCAATAGTGACAGCCGTGTGATTTCCAATGACTTGGCAACACACCATGGTCATCGCTTCTGCTTGAGTTGGATTGACTTTTCCAGGCATTATTGAAGAGCCAGGTTCATTGGCAGGAAGTGACAACTCTCCATGTCCACAACGCGGCCCTCCCCCTAACCATCTGATATCATTGGCTATCTTCATCAACGCTGCAGCCAAGGAATTCAATGCCCCACTCATGGAAACAACTGCATCATGTGCAGCAAGTTGGGAAAATTTGTTGTCAGCACTCCTGAATGGCAAATCCGTCTTACGGGCTATTACATCAGCGACCAATTCCGCAAAATCAGGATGCGTGTTGAGTCCAGTTCCAACCGCAGTTCCTCCAAGGGCCAGTTCCAACAGCTCTTCCCATGCGGTTTCGCAACGAACAATCCCCATTTCCAATTGTGCGACCCACCCACTCACTTCTTGACCCAGAGTCAGCGGAACAGCATCCATCAAGTGTGTTCTTCCAATCTTGACAATTTCACTCCATTGTGATGATTTCTCTGCAAGCGCATCTTTCAATGCTTCAACTGAAGGCAGAAGTTGATGGCGCACCTCTTCGGCTGCAGCAATATGCATGGCAGTGGGAAAAGTGTCGTTACTGGATTGTGCCATGTTCACGTGATCATTTGGGTGAACGGGTGTTTTACTTCCAAGAACTCCACCTGCCATCTCAATGGCTCGGTTTGCAATCACTTCATTTGAATTCATATTGGTTTGAGTACCTGAACCGGTTTGCCAGATACGTAATGGGAAGTGTTCATCCAATGCACCCTCGATCATTTCCTGAGTTGCTTTCTCAATCAATTCACCAATAGGCTTCTCCAGACCCCCAAGTTCAGCGTTGACTTCTGCAGCTGCTTGTTTCAGAATACCAAATGCACGAATGACTGGTCGCGGCATCGTGTCGTCTCCGATATCGAAGTTCAATAGCGACCTTGCGGTTTGACAGCCATAATACCGATCAGCGGGGACTTCAAGTTCACCCATCGTATCCTTTTCCACTCGTACTTCACCAATCGCCGCTTCAGCAGTGCGTGGTGTTGTGATATTCCTTCCAGTATATTTCTGCGAATCTTTACCCAACCCGTCCTCAATGAGTCTTGTGATGGTTGCGCTTCGTCCTTGTCCTCGTCCTCTGCCTACTCTTGCATCTAATCTCACTGCAAGTTTCTCTGGAATACTGATGCTTAGAATCCGGCGGTCGCCGGCTCGGTGCTTTGCCATGAAATAGCGTCCATGGTGCACTTAATAAATAATTGCCCGGACGATTTTAACTTGTCAAGCACGAGAAACACTGATGATCTGCTGTGGTTGAATGGGCCGATCTCCAGCTCCTTTCTGACAACCTTCGATCGCCATGACGATATCCATTCCTGAAACAACCTCTCCGAATATTGCATGATTTCCATCCAACCAAGGGCACTCCACTGTGGTCAAGAAGAATTGAGAACCACCTGTATTGGGTCCAGCATTCGCCATCGACATCAGGCCAGGCCGGTCATGACTCAAAGCCAGAGCGCTTTGCTCACACGGAATCTTCCAACCTGGGCTACCAGTCCCAGCTTCAGGATTGTTTGGGTCCCTTGAATTCGGACATCCACCTTGGAGCATGAATTGTTCAATCACACGATGGAAATGAAGACCATCATAGAAGCCCTGATCGACCAATTTCAAAAAATTAGCAACGGTATCTGGTGCCTTATCATCATACATCTGTAGTTGTATTTCTCCTGCGCTTGTTTTCATCAATATCTGTGTCATCATGGGTCCCTCCTCAGGAATCGTGGTCTGTCCGGCACCTAGGGGGTGCATGATTGAACCGGTCTCAAGAGTACCTTCTGCGGCCCCACCCCATGCCTCATCTGCCAACTCCCCATGGACATTAGCGATATCTCCACTTGACCTACCCTTCACACGACTGAAGAAAGCATCTGTGGCATCTTCAAGATCATCATCAGCGATGTCCTCGACAATCAGAGTGGGACCTTCAATCTCTGGTTCGGGAACACTTTCTGTTTCTTGGATATGGGATTCCACTTCCATCTTCTTACGACTTTTTGGTGGCCCTCGAGAGGGTTTTGGAGGAGCATCTATTTTTTCTGCATCACTTTCAGTTCCGCCTTCGTCTTTGTCTTCAATCCCAAGTTTCTGCATTGCTTCTTGAAAATCATTTGAACTCAAGAAGCCGACAAAATCACCTTCGATATTGTTGACAATCACTGCGTCAGGCTGTTTTTCTGGTAATATCTGTGTTAAACGTGCCAATGGCGTCTTGTTGATTATGAACAGTAGATTGGTCAGCATTTTACTCTGAACATTGCCCTTTTTTGGCTTCTTCCCCTGCTCCTCTAATTTATTGATCAGCAGAGAGTCAATGAATCCACATATCTTGCCACTTTTTGGGTCTTCGATCAGGAATGATAGTCCGGGATCAGCACTCAATCTTTCCACAATCTTCTTCATCGCAGTTTTTGGTGGTATGAGTTCGAATTCATCGAGAATATTGAGGTCTTCAACCAGTTGCATCGCGCTCACTTCGGGCTCTTGAGGTTCAATCTCCCTCAATTGACTTGCGTTTCATGATAGTTTGCATCAGTGGCAACAATCAAACATGATTGCGCGTCTTGCCAGACCATGGGGAGGGGTAAACCAGAGGCTGAACCAGATTGGGACCTCGCAGGTGAGATGTGCAGTCTTTCAATTCAGGTTTATGAGTTGGAAGAGGCCATGGCCCTTGATCAGTATGGCTACCATCTTCACGAATTCATTGAGGATGATACTGTTGGTTCTCAATGCGTCATCGCAATTTCGCATGAAGGAAGAGTCGCCATTTCATTTCGTGGAACTTCTGATTTTACCGATGCATTGACTGATGCATTGGCCATCAAGAAGAGATGGTTACATGGAAAAGGTTGGTTGTTCTTCGCCCCAAGGGTACATTTCGGTTTCTACAATGCCTATCTGCCCATCAGAGACAGAATCCTCAAATCCATCAAGGCCTTGACCAAGAAGAATCGTCAACGAATCCACATCACCGGGCACTCCTTGGGCGGAGCGCTTGCCACTCTCTGTGCAGCAGACATTCGTAGAACTCTCAAATTACCGGTCACGATGTACAATTATGGTAGCCCAAGAGTGGGGAATAAACGATTTGAGAAATTATACAATAAATTGGTTCCAGACACATTCCGTTTCGTCAATGACAAAGATGCAGTCCCAACCATTCCGAAAATTGGATACTTCCATGTTGGCAATCTATGTTACATGGATAATGATGGAGAGATAAAGGTCAACCCGGGCCTGGCTACCAAACTCTTCGATTCGATGCAAGACACTTTGGGTTTCATGGATTTCGAGAAACTCACCGACCACCTATCATCTCATTACAGAGATCAATTACTGCCCTTCACCGAGAAGGTCAAACCACTGTATGGTGAGTTCAAAGACACCTTGGAAGAGACTCTTGAAGATGCTGTGGAAGCAGTCTCTGAAGTAAAGAAGAAGGTTGGTAAATACGTTTGAATTCACGACAACGAAGTTGGTCCTGCAGCACTCACTTCAGTCGAGACACCGGATTCATAACGCTTGAAATTGTCATTGAACATTCGTGCTAATTTATCAGCCACCATATCGAAATCCTCTCCATCTCCCCAAGTTTCACGTGGTTGCAGAATTTCTGAAGGGACTCCCGGACAAGTCGTGGGTATCTCAATATGGAATCGTGGGTCCAATTTGAATTCAACATCATCCAGTTCACCGTCAAGTGCAGCATTCAACATCGCTCTTGTCCAAGGAATCTTCATTCGTGAGCCCACTCCGAACTGCCCTCCTGACCAGCCAGTATTGATCAACCAGCAAGTGGCATTGTGTTCAGCCATTTTATTGCTCAACAGTTCAGCATAGACACTGGGATGCATCGGCATGAAAGGTTCACCAAAACATGCAGAAAAAGTTGCTTCAGGATCGGTGACTCCAACTTCAGTACCGGCTACTTTGGCCGTATAGCCTGAGATGAAGTGGTAAGCGGCTTGAGCAGGGTTCAACCTCGAAATAGGCGGCAGCACTCCAAATGCGTCGCAGGTCAGGAAGATGACATTCTGAGGATGCCCCCCGCGACTGTTCTCAGTACGGTTGTCGATGAAGTCGATAGGGTATGAACCGCGAGTATTCTCAGTTTTGCTGGTATCGAAGAAGTCTGGCACTCCGGCATCATCGAGAATGATGTTCTCTAGTACAGTTCCATGTTTTTTGGTAGTAGCAAAAATAGCAGGTTCATCCTTTTCACTGAGATTGATGAGTTTAGCATAACAGCCACCTTCAAAATTGAAGATACCCTTGGAACCCCAACCATGTTCATCATCTCCAATCAATTTTCTTGCAGGGTCCGCTGATAGAGTGGTTTTTCCAGTTCCAGAGAGGCCGAAGAAAATAGCGGTGTTGTCTCCAGTGGTATTGGCGCTACAATGCATTGGCAGAATTTCCTTACGCGGCAACAATAGGTTCATCACGCTGAAAATTGATTTCTTGACTTCACCCGCATACCTTGTGCCTCCAATGATGACTTCACCACGCGCATAGTGAACGATGACAAAGGCCTTTGAATTCACTCCATCGATATCAGGGTCCGCTTCAAAGTGTGGTGCGTGCAGGACTG
>CALCOQ010000119.1 GCA_937897005.1 uncultured euryarchaeote | reverse complement strand
TGGGTATGTGCCTGACATCGCATTCTGCCCTTGCACACAATATCTGTCATGGTCGTCGCTAGGTGGATCCGATTCGCCACATGTAGAACCAGCAATATGATGGAAATCCAATCCTCCTACCCCCGTGATCGTTCTCCATTGAGGAGTATCCATCTCAACCTTGCCTTCACCTACGATAGCACTGATTCCGTCCGCTATCGCATCAACAGGAAAATTGTCGGTGAAGTTACTCATATCCACAAGGCCATTTGCTTCTGCCATTCGGATTCCATCGGCGGTCACCCAAGGAATACTGGCTCCAGAACTGTTGTCGACCATGCTTATTCCCCATTCCTCCATGGTTGTCGAATCAATATACATCAACTCGATCGAGACATCCAGTGTTGCAGCAATTTCATTTGACATGTCCAGAACCACTAAGATGTCAACAGCAGTATCATTCATAGTATCGATTGAAACTGGGATCGTTGATGTCGTCCTGCGAGCAATTGACAAGGTCACACTCTCTTCCAATGTCGAATCGGTATTGCTGGCACCACGATTATCAATGGTCCATCTACCCACATCATAGGAATATGAACCATCTGAACGAGATTGTAGAGAACCTGGTGCATTAGGTGTTCCAGTCACAGCATCGATGGTGGCATAGGAAGGAGGCTCAATTTCGAAGACATTCTTGTGTCCAACCATCCCGAAGATGGTGAATGGAGTGGATATTTCAGAACCCATCGTCAACAGGCCCTGATAGGAACGCTCTAGATCCAAATCGGGTGAATCAGCCAATTGGAATTTGGAAGTCGACAGGTCGATAGTTGCAGATATCGAGATACAGATAGGCGGGTTGTATGGGTCTTCTGCATACGCTCCTTCACTGGATGCATCGGAGTCTGCGTCATTGGAACAATGGTCTGCAGAGCCCAAAGTTCCTCTCTCAAGGTATTCGACATCAAGATTTGTGATATCTCCAAAACCACTGTTCAACAGATCGCTGACCGCAGATTCGGTCTGGTTAAGAATCATCTCATCGACCGTCTCGCCACCTGTGACGGATGTTCCAAAGAAATTCCGCAGATAATCAGCTGGCAAGCCATTCTGAGTGAACTGATCTGTAGCCTCTGCAGGCAACGATGGGAAAAGAGCATTCAGACCACCGACCTTGGAATCATTGAACTCATGCATAGCCCACTCCATTGTCAAACCTATTTGCGAAGTGCTGATCATCTCAAAGGTATAATCGCCCTCAATCCATTCTTTAGCGGCTGGAGTCCCATCGGTCGACGGGTTGAGCTGATCGCAGGCACCACCAGTTGCTCCGCAAATGTCGCCGAAAGTAAAGTGGGATGATTCAAAAGATTCTTCATCCACATTCAAAGTAAAAACTGCAAACTGCATTGAAATCAATAGAATGATGATTACCAGTATCGTAGAACGGCCACTTGTTTGACTCTCGCGCATAGTCTCCCCAAAGGGGAGGACCCACTCCTGCCATATAACAGACTATCCGACGGAGGTAATGCCCGGAGGTGCTGGAAATGGGAATAAGACCGGCATTGATAGTTTCCACAGATAGAGCCGATGATGCGCGTTCATGGGCACTGGAAAAGGGAGTGTTGGACTCTTCGTTCCACCCGATATCACTCGATGATGAGATTGCATGGCCCATGACAGACATCATTCCATGTGATTTTGGACGAATAGAGGAAATGGAGTTCCAGCCGCGAACGGCAATAGACCCACATGTCCGTCTTCAACAAGCACTGCCGAACATGGAGATTCCACGTCGTTGGGAGATGCTCGGGGATCTGGCGCTCCTGCCTCAGAATGCATTGTTGGATGGTGATGAATCAACATGGACTGCAATCGCACAGGCTCTTCACTGTCAAAGAGTGGCTCGTCAGGCAGAGATAGAAGCCGGACCAATACGCCGAAGTCAAGTGGAGATGCTGCTCGGTAACGATGGGTGGGTGAACCATCTTGAGAATGGGGTACGCTATCTCTTCGATGTGAGTAAAGTCATGTTCAGCAGCGGAAATATCACCGAAAGAAGAAGAATGGGCAAAATCGATGCTGCTGGTGATGTGGTGGTCGACCTGTTCGCTGGAATCGGCTATTACAGCATCCCTCTACTGGTCAATGCTGGAGTCTCATATGTCCATGCATGCGAGATGAATCCAGACAGCATTGAGGGACTGACGAAGGGATTGTCAGCCAACATGGTCACTGATCGCTGCCATATTCTGCAAGGAGATAATCAGGAGACTGCGCCTCGGTTGAAAGGAGTCGCTGACCGAGTTTTACTGGGGCTCCTACCCTCCTCGAAGGAAGCATGGCCTCTGGCTGTGGAATGCCTGAAAATTGAGGGAGGGGTGATCCATGTGCACATGAATGCAACAGAGGAATCACTCGAAGATGGAACATTCGTCTCTACAACCGTTGAAGAATTCCAAGCACTGGATTGTGAAGTCGAGGTCCTCCATCTGGAGAACGTGAAATCTTACTCTCCTCACATCAGACATGTGGTGCTTGACCTGAAGGTCACGAAGTTGTGAAACTGGCCACATCAGACCAGGTATCGCCATTGTTGTTATCGCCGACGACGCGGAAATAATAGGTCGTGGAGGCCAATAATCCACTCAAGGAATGACTCTGATGCCCAACTGAAGAAGAGCCTGCATCAACACAGGTGGTCCATCCGGCTCTACTGGTTCCGCCATCGATGAGACCCCAACACACACTCAGATTGGTGTTGGTACCATTGTCATAGACATCCCACTCCACATCCGCACTGTTGCTGGATACATTGTTCGATGTCTCATTCCGGAAGATTGCATCATATTCGAAGACCCAACCACGAAGCGGGTCGTCTACCCATACTGGTAAGTGAGTCAAGGAATCCTTGGTCGACTGGGTCAATGGAAATCCCCATGCTTCATGATATGGCGCAAGATTGTAGCCGGTGGTGATTGATAATTCAAGCACCCAACGATTGAATTCTTCACTGTCCCCACTGGGAGGGTTGCTCATCGTGTAATATGCGCTCAATGCCTCGGTTATCGGGTCCCATCCAAATGCTTCCTGAATCTGGATATGAGTCTCCAAAGCGGTCCAGACACTCCACGATGAAATCTGACTGCCAGCCTGGAAATAACTCTCAGTCCTTGTCTCCCTGCTCTGGGTGTTCATCGCCGCGTGACCTGCACCAAGGTCAACTCCAACCAGTTCGGTCATCAGTTTCACTGAATAGAGATTGCAGGTGGTCTCGGTATTTCCGGGAAGGGTGGATGGCATCCACTGATGGTTATGCCCAAGTTCATGGAACATTCCCCAATCGCCTTGACTCCACATCTGCGACGAATTCAACACCCCTGCAGCAGAAACGGTATGAGTCATGAACGGATAGCCACTGTGCATCCAACCTGCGCTTATCTGCACATCAAAAACAGCCCTCTCAACCCGCGGCCAAGGAGTATAGCCCGACAGGTTGTGTTCCATCGAGAGAGCCTGATCCCAGAAATCCATGGTTGCGTTCGGGGTTTCCAAAGAACGTATGTCAGCAGCGGGAACGCTGAGAATGAAATTGTTTGATTCAATCTCCGCCCATGGCGCCGGAAAATGTCTGATGGTACTGTTCCAGAGAGTGATATCAGTTTCACCTTGTATCCAGTATGGTGCAAGAACTGCATTCTCAATACTCACATTGAACATATCCAATGTCTTTCCAGCCGGAATGCGGATGAAAATGGCTCCTCCAAAGGCATTCCCCACATGCATGGTGGTGTTATCCACCCCGAAGACACGATAGATGATCGGATGCCTGCTGAGAGTGTCCTTGCCCCACAGACTATCCGTATGGGCACCGACTAGAACATTCACTCCTGTTCCTATGACACTGGCTGGAAAAGTGACATTCACAACTTCGCCAGCAGCCGCATAAAGTCCTGTTCCCATTCGACCATCTGCACGCGCTCCTGCATATCCGAAATTGCTCGGAAGACCAGAGAATGTCCCATTGATCTCAATGATTCTGTTGACTCTGGTAGCATTCACCAGGATATCACCGGGGAAATCCTTGGTACTCGGATGATATGGCAACTCGGCTGGAGGCAGAAGGTACAACAGACGATCCTGCACCTTCAGCAACAATCTGTCCAATGGGTCTCCAGTAGCCAGATCAAAGGTATTGGAAGATGATATCTGGACCCAACCGGTTCCATTGCTCATCTCTCTGACAGGGCCCCAGACGAAATCGAAATCCAGCGGAATCTGCGATATCACCCGTTCCATCGTTCCACCAGCAATACTCTTGTCGCCACTGCTCATCAACTCACCATCCACGAAATATGCCTCCACTGCCTCTAAGGCACTGTGTGTTCGGTGAAATTCGGAAGGTGGGTCTCCCCTTAGATCAAGAGAAACCGAACCTGATGACGAAGAAACGAACAATCCTGTTGTTTCGACGATCTTGTTGCCAGAATACTGATGAGCGACGTCACTGTTGGAGTACGACCAATACCAGGAGTGCCCACCGAGCACCACGCCTCCACCTTCAGAGATGAAAGTCTCAAGTGCAAGATTCTCTGCATCGGAGTAGCTGTTCCAGAAATCGCCGATGAAACAGTCGAAAGAAGAAAGATCGGAGGGCCATGCGTTACTGTGGACAGAATATCCCTCAGCGCTCAATTCATCTTCGAAATGGTCGTAATCGATCTGTACACCCACTACCTTGTTTGTTCCACCGCATGCCCATTTGATTGCATTTGATGACAAAGTGGTCTCATTTCCTCCACTCTGCTGTGCAACCATCCCTTCATGGCCATATCCCACTATGCGTCCTTTACCCGAATGTGAAGCTGAGACTATTGGTCGGTCATTCCAATCGATGGCTACTGGAAATGACCATTCTCCCAACGGAAGTATCAGAGATGGCCATGATGAGCCATAATCGAGAGTTCCGACACCCGCGGAGATGTCACGCCAATCCGCATCTAAATCATGCACCGCTATGAATAGATTCGATTCAAAAGAACCACCAGAATTATTCGCCCATATACGGTATGTGCGCCAATTGGTTCGCTCACTGGGCAAACCTTCGATACTACCATTGGATTGCAATGCCAGACCGATTGGTAATGGTGGTTCTACTTCCCAGGTAGCAATATCTGGACCCTCATTGAAGGCGCGGATGAATACGCTATGATTGGATTCAACAGCAAACATCGTTTCATTCTCCCAGGAAATGTTCGAAGGCGTCATATCAGCGATTCTCAAACGCAGTATCAGCGAAATCGTACCTCCAGTATTGTTGGCCCAAATGGTATGATTCGTCCACTCATGTAGGGTGTCTGCATCGCCATGCAGCCTTCCTTCCTCAAACTGTAGACCGGTTGGTAATTCGGGAGTTATGCTCCATTCCACTGGAGCGCCACCATCCCATGATGGACTCATATCCACAGAACTTCTTTGCCAGGCCAGATCAACCTCCGGGACTCCATATGACAAATTACGAACCGGCTCATCGATGATGGACACTTCAACTGAAGTTGATATCGAACCACCTGTATTGTTGGCCCAGATGGTATGGATACTGCCCGGAACCAGAGTTGTGGAGAATCCAGATATCCAACCGTTGGAGGTGTTGAAAGACAAACCTTCTGGAAGTGGAGGTTCGACCTCCCATTCTGCAACTGCTCCCCCCTCAATCCATGGTACGATGGGGCCGATACTGGTGTTGACGGTGAAAGTATGAGGGGCGGCGGGATAGAACATCCCAAATGGGGATTGATCATGAATACAGATACTGATGTTGAAAATGCTGAAACCGGCTTCATTGCTGGCATTGATACTGTGGTTTCCACAAGGAGTGACACTCTGAGGCATACCTTCCACCCAACCGATTGAATCTATCGAGAGACCAGATGGTAACGGTGGGCTGACTTCCCAGTCGCTGACATCTCCCCCCCCGGTCAGAGATGGAATCAATGGGCTGATCTCAACACCGACCGTGAAAACGTGTAGAATCGGAGAATACGACAACAGACCAGGGGGCATATCGATCACAATGATGCTCAGGTTGTAGGTGGTGGTGCCAGCATTATTGGAAGCGATGATGGCATATGTGACAGAATCCTGAATCTCAAGGACAACTCCACTGATCTCACCACTGTCACTGTTGATATTGAGTCCGTTGGGCAAAGCAGGATTGACAGCCCAATGGTCGGGTCCATCCCCCGAGAATGATGGAATCAGGTGGATTGAGTCACCAATATGGAACTTGAACTCTTCAACCCCGAAATCCAGTTGTGTTGGAGGAGTCAAAGGCCTGCATCCCTCTTCGACCTCGACCTCCAGAGATGAACACTCAACATCTATCGGAATGATGTCTACATCATCGGTGATGCATTCACCATCCACCTTGATTTCGTCCGCTCCACAGATGAGCACCACTTCGGGTTCCTTCAGATTCTGGGTATAGATGACCGCCCCACTTGCAGTCAACAAAGCCACGAGAATGATGGCAGCGGTGACTGTTCCCTTGTTCTCCACAGTGCAGCGGAGACTATTACTGACGTTCAATCCTGCGCTTCATCAGACCGGAGTAAATCAACTGGTTCGATGATTCGCGCAGCCCGCATGGTGATTGCTGTCAATACCCCGAGTATTCCAATTGCCACGAACACCGATAGTCCAGAGATGCCCTCATTCTCACCACTCTGTGTTGTCGGCCCTTCTGGCTCCTCAATACTGGCATTCTCATCAAGAACGACACCCAACAAGGAAATCTCGTCAATTCTGGCCTCATAGACTGGCCGACCGGCAGATGATGCAGGGTTCTGAAGGCTCTCCAGTCCGGTTGGATCATCCGATGTCGGAGTCAATGCAATCGCTCGAACATGTGACATCCCATCCCTGACCACACCGAAAGTCGCATATCCTCCATCATCTCGATTCTCAGGGTCCAGATTGTGCGCCTCTGTCTCAGCGATATACCATTGTGAATCAGCAGAATCCTCCTCCTGACTCCTGGCCATTCCTATCGCTCCATCAACATGTGATAGATTCTCATCATGTTCCAAAGGTATGGTTTCGCCGGTTCCACCACTTCCGCACTCAGGACTTGTTCCGGGATAGACTCCTGCAGACTTGCATGTCGGATCCCCTCCTTGAGTGACGAAATCATCGATCACCCTATGGAAAAAGATACCATCGTATAGATTCAT
>CALCOQ010000118.1 GCA_937897005.1 uncultured euryarchaeote | reverse complement strand
TGTTCATGCGCGGTTGGGTTTGCGAGTTAATCTCGTCACGTCCACTTACTGATTCAAAACTGTCATTCCAGATTGACATTTGACATCATCAATGGTAATGCAATAATCAATCCACATATTGCATTGCAGCCAATAGTGAACACCAACCCAATGCCGGCGATGCCAGCGGCAGCCTCCGTACCAAGATCAGAATAGACCTGCGTCATGATGCTGGTGTTTAAGACTCCATGAAGAAGAGATATTCCAATAGAGCCCAAACCGAGGAAGACTCCCAACTTCTTACGCTGCACCAAGAATACTCCGCCGGCCAAAACAGCGATTCCAGACAGCAGTTGCAATAATGGACCAGTCCATATCCACCATGTCGGAATGTCAATTACGACATCCAAATCCTCATTCAATTCATCAAGAAGGCGATGGTATCTGTAGCTATCATCAGCCCCCATGCCCCACTCAGAACACCAAACAAACCTGCAATGACCATCAGCACGCCGATAATCATGGGTGCACTGGATGGCTTCTCGATGAATATGGCTCCTTCAGGGAATACAATATGCTGTGCGGCTGGCTCTCCTATGATCTGGGGCTGTGGTTGCATGGGATTACCAGATATTGACGAGCGATAATTCAATCGGTCGGTTTCCTAGAGTCTTGATGGTCTGGGATTGCATTCAGTAGCGTCCGCCACCACCCATGTTTGGGTCATTTCCAAAGTCGTCTGGACGCTGAGGCGGTGCGCCCCATTCATCCGGTCGTGGTGGAGGCTGCTCAGCCCTCTGTTCCCTTGCCTGAGACAAATTGAAACCTCTATCATCTGAAAGTGCATCCCTGCGTCGCTCGAACAAGTTCCTCAAGACTACACCATGCACCAACTTCACCTTGTTCTTCATGATCATGTGGTCAATCATTTCCTCCACACCATCAAGTCCACTGCTTTCTCCAACATTCTCCAACCTTCTCCTCATCTTCTTGAAACGACCACGTTTGCGCAATATAAGCAACAATGATGCTGGCAATAACAGAAGAGGTATCAGATATTCGCTTGAGAGCATGTCCACCAGTGCTGATACCGAGAACTCGTAAGCATCAGCATCGTAACTGGAACTGAAACCCTCTCCGGGAACCCAATAGATGCCAGAGTTGTCACCATACTGCGAGAGTGGTGTCTCATTGGCATTGAGTGGGTCCGTACCACGCTCCTCCTCGAGGGAGTCAGGGAAGGTATCTCCATCATCGTCATCATCGAACTGGTCGGGAGTTCCATCACCGTCAGTATCAGCAGGATAATCCATTGCATCAAAGGGATTGGTCTCGGTCTGGTACTCCCAAGTGTTGAACAAACCATCTCCATCAATGTCAGGGTCGAGGATGTCGGGCAGCCCATCTCCATCGAGGTCGGGGCAGCCTACCATCGATATGTTGCTCAAACCATGCAGATTCGGACAGTCATCAGCACCTTGGTCCGCGAAACCATCGGCATCGACATCGCTCCATTTGACAGAGGAGTTCGGAAAG
>CALCOQ010000117.1 GCA_937897005.1 uncultured euryarchaeote | reverse complement strand
CACTGGAAACTGCCTCGCACCCCTATGATTGGAATAGGACTGGCGATACTTGGACATGCATTCTGGAATGGTTCATCAACGATCGTGCTGTTGGTAGTGGAGAAGGCCGCTGGGGAAACAGCCGCCATTCTTGCTATGTTGGGATGGACATTGATCATGGTTTCAGGCCTGTTATGGATCGGTAAGAACATCATGGATTCTTTGCATTCTGTACCCAGTACAGTAGACAATGACTTCAACTCAGACTGATTCGGCTCTACAGAGGAGAGATATCATGCAAGCTGTGGTCGGTGGACTGGACCCCACCAATGTGGTTTTCAGTATGATCATCATCACAGGCCTTCTAATTGTAGGTCAGATTTTCAAGGCCTTGGATGGACCAGGAATCGCAGCAGCAGGGGTGCTTGGTGTCATTGTCGGAGTTCTGGGACATTGGTCATGGTTGCTGGTGCTGCTGGTGTTCTTGGGCACCAGCCATATCGCTACAAGATGGGGATGGGAACAGAAGAAGGAACTGGGAATGTGCGAATCAACTGATGGGCAACGCGGATGGGTCAATGTAGCAGCCAATGGGATGTTGCCCGGAATTGTTGCCCTCTGCGCTTTCATCCTTCAGGATTGGACATTGTTCTACTGGCTGTTCGTTGCAGCTGTATCGGTTGCTGCAGCAGATACATGGGCCAGTGAATTCGGATGTCTTGACCCACGTGTTAAATTGATCAATAACGGCATGATAGTTCCTCCCGGCACCAATGGTGGAACTTCCAGACTTGGACAATGGGCAGCACTTGCCGGCTCTGCACTGATCAGTCTGGTTGCATTGGTGGTTGGATGGATACCAGCAACTGGTGATGTGAAAGAACTCGGCTTCTTCGGTGCGATGGCTGCTGGAGACTGGGGGAATGGCATGATTCTGGCACTGATCACAACTGCAATTGGTTGGATAGGATGTCAGATCGATAGTATTCTTGGAGCCGGTTTTGAGAATCGAGGACTGATGAGCAAGGGTGGCGTAAACGCTGCCTCTATAGCAATGGGAGTAGTACTGACTGCACTCATCATCCTTACCTTCTCACTGGTTTCCGTGACTTGATTCAAGTCCAACGAGACCACTGACCGGTATTCTGATTCTTCCAGTACCATCTGCTTGAGCCCTGTGGCCATTCGAGGATCTCCCAACCATCCGGTCTGATCTGCCCCTTGGCTTCGGGAGGCGGAGTGCTCTGAGCAGTTGTCGACATCTGATGAGGAGCGATGTATTGTTGCAATTGTTGAGTACTGGGTATCTGCTGCACGGGCGCTGCTGCGGGAACAGGTTGCTGAACTGGCACTGCTGGTTGCTGAACCGGCGCTGCTGGAGGTACAGGTTGCTGTTGAGGCGTAGCAGGAACTGGTTGGGCGTATTGAGTTGGCTGCGCAGGTGTCACCGGCGCTGCTGCGGGTACAGGTTGCTGAACTGGCGCTGCTGGTTGCTGAACAGGCTGAGACGCCTTGCGGACCTTCGGTTGTTGAGGCTGGCCGTAAGTAGAACCTGGAGGTCCTTGAAGCTGGGCACTTTGTGGCCCAGGCGGACCGCTGCTCGGTGACGCAGTTGAGCCGGGAGGGCCGCTGTGAGGTGTTGCGGTTGAGCCGGGAGGGCCTGAGCGTGGCGCAGCAGAAGGGCCCGGAGCTGAACGTGGCGCAGATCTTTGCCAGTCCTGTCGTGGCTCAGCATACGATTGTTGGTGATGATATCCTTGATCCTGGAATTCATATTGTTGCAACATCTGCTCCTGTTGATATTGATGCGGGGCCTCAGTCCCCTGAACCGAAGTAGGAACGTTCTGATCACGCCAATCCGCAGAACTGGGGTCCGCGGTCGCCATCGCATCATGCCATTCATCCTCCTCACCCAGATCATCATCCGTCTCAATATTGAACGCTTCAACCCCACCCCAAGCGAGACCTCCTAAGAAAAACAATGCAGTTGATACCAACGAAACATAGAATCCATAGGAAGGGGACAAACGTGGATCATCAACATCTGCATTCTCATTGAGGTCAGGGAATTGTACCAACCAGATGACCGAACCAACAATGATGACCAGAGTGGCCAGAACATTGAGCAGCATTGGTATCCAACCTGGAACATAGCCAGATATCCCAATACCTGCAAGAATCAGAGCGATGACCGCCAATGCAATGCCTGAAATCAATATCCAATGCCCAGTTTCTCCGGCACTGATGACTTCGCACATCTTGTCATCGTCAGTTGAATTGGTGTTTGAAGAGGCATCACAATTCTTTGATACCCATTCATTGTCATCACCATAAGCCATGACAGTCTGATTGTCTTCACTGTACTGTAGAGTTGAGGAATAAAGACCAAACTCAAATCTCTCAATGGTTGAACCTTCTGAACTGTCTCTTACCATCCACGAGGTATCATGCATCATGTAGAGTAGAAGAACAGCACCTAGAACTGAAAACACGCTACCGATGATGAATACTTTACCGTTCGCCATGAAATTCCACCTGATATCAGCCTCTGAGCATACGCACGATGCCTGATTCTCTTTTTATCATGACGCTAAGACAATGGTGCATCCAAGCGCAGGATTGTTCAATGTCAGGCTTCACGCTGGACCCATGGGCGGGCCTGAGGGCAGAGCGATGAGCGGACATTATCTGCTCCTCTTGGCAATCTTGCTGTTGCTCTCATCTGCACTAGCAAGCGCTCAGGTCAAGAATAAGACATGGGCTGATGGCGAGCAGGAGTGGAATATTCCTCAGAAACACCGACTGTTCTTCAACGGAAATGATGAATTGGATACCAATCTTTCCGACATCCATCCATTCAACACCAATGCTGGCGGAACAACGACAGTGAATCAAGGAGGAGGCCCACAGACAATTTTTGAATCCATTCAATCT
>CALCOQ010000116.1 GCA_937897005.1 uncultured euryarchaeote | reverse complement strand
ATTCCGACTGCGAACAATCGCACGTAGGAGATGGTGTTGGAAAGTACCTGTAATGATTCCAGAGGGCCAAGTCCAATCGCTATAGGAAGCGGTATGCCCTCGTACTTCCATAGCATGATAATGACCATGACAATACCAACTCCCAAGCCGATCAGACCGATTGTCTCTAACAGTTTCAAAACATCCAGATATTCCGCATCGGTTTGACCAGGGGATACCAAGAAGGAATAGATGAACAAGAAACCGCAGACGAGAATGATGAGCCATGAGCCCTTCTCGAACATTGCAGCAACAAAGCCATGTTCCTTGTTGACATCACGGAATCCGATGACCATTCCAAGTGCAAGATGCAACATCCCGAGATAGAGTGTAAGGACGATCAGGTCCTCGAGATTGGCCGAGACCCTATGGAAAGGATATGCTAGAACCAGACCGAATGGACCGATCCATTCCGCATGGTACATCCCTTGGTGTGGGTAGAGATAATTCAACCATGAGACCCAAGAAGGTGAATGGCCAGTCCAGCAATGACCACCGGACCAATGTCCGGACACCTCAGCAGCAGAACAGGCCGCAAGCGTCAATATCGTCTCATCGAGATGTGGCAGATACTCGAAACCAGCGAACTCACCGAAGATATAGCCGAAGGCGATGGTCGAGAAACCGATGTAGTACAGCAACTTTGAAGCATCTCGTACCAGGTCATCACGTGCGAACTTCCTCGATAACCCCCAAGCAATAGCCACTATTGCGATACCGTAAGCAATGTCGCCAAGCATCATTCCGAAGAAAATCGGATAGGTGATGAACATGAATGTCGTTGGGTCCACACGGCCATACTTGGGACGGCCAACCGCATTGGTGAGCAATTCGTATGGAGTCGCAGCCTTGATGTTCTGGAAGGCTACTGGAGGTAATTCAACCTCTTCCTCAGTGAAATGATGGCCGCGCCCATGTGGCATCTTGAAGCGCTCTGCTTCCGCATATGTTGCAACTTCTGAAAAAGCCGCTACCGTAGCATCTGCTTCTTCGCTCAATACCCATCCTTCAAGGATGAAAGCGTGATTGCTGGTGGCGACCCTGACGGGTGCGGTCTGCACTTCGAAATCGCTCTCAAGAACCTCGATTCCGCCGACCAACATGCCGCCGTTCTCCTCATTCCAAGATTCAAGCCCAGTGCTGATCGATTCTGCTTCTGCCTCAAGTTCAGCAACCTGTGCTCGCAGAGCATTCAACATTTCCTTGGCAGAGCCTTCGCCTGAAGGAGGCTGAAGAGATTGGAAAGCCTGTTCTGAAAGAACTGCCTCCACGGCATCTGCCGAGTCATTTTCACAGAATATGATGACGTTTCCAGACTTGCCTTCATCGCTGTTTGAGAAATAGTAGACATCTTCTGAAAGTGCAGTGACTACAGCTGAACAATCTGCAAGATCCGGAACATTCCCGAAATTGACCGTCAACGAATCATATCCCGAAAGAAGGTCGATATCCAAACCCATAGGTGCCAGTCTTCTCAGCACCCCGATCTGTTCCTGCAACTGTTCCAATTCACTGTTGACATTCTCAAGACGCTTAATCTCCGCAATTGCAGAAGCGACCAATTTCGGTAAGGACTCAGCCAATGAGTCTCGCATCGTGTCAATGTCTATAGCAACAGCAGGAGCCTTTGGGTTGAGTTGGTTCATGCATCCGCGCATTGCAGCAAGGCGCCGTGAGATATCATCCGCAGCCTGATTTGGAGAACCTATGCCGAGATCCGTGCCATCATGGTCAATGACATGAATCGCCCTGATACTGGCTGCCTTCTCCAAAGTGGATGCCATCTCGTCGCTGGTTCCCACTACCACGATACGCGACATATCAGCGGTGGTAAACCCTGCCATAGAGATCCTTCCTTGATTCAATCTGCCATGAAAGACGTGATGACTGCATCCACAGCCACATCTCGGCGCTTCGTACTGTTGCTCCTGATGGCAGCTATCTGTTCATCACCCTCGGCACTGACCTTGTCGGCCTGACCTGAGGCTACGACTCTCGCCTCATCGATGATGCTTCGTGCATTCTCCTGTCCGGTGGTGCGTGCTTGGGAAACTGTTCCAGAGGCGTCGGCCTTGGCTTTCGAAACTATGTTCTGCGCTTTCTCAGAGGCTGCCTTCAAAGTACTCTCAGCATCACCCTCAGCCTTCTTTATAGTGGAAAGTATTTCGGCCTTGCTCATGCTTACACCTTGGCATTCTCAGCGAACTTGGATTGGCTTATGATAATGACGGTATGAGTCTATCTTCGACGCTGTCGGAACAGTGAATCAAGAGCGCTTGTGAAGACCCCGAAGCGTTTGAATGAGGAAGGCTGCCCCATGGCTTCGGAAGAGCATGGTCGAAGAAGGACTTCCAGACGCCACGAAACGTCGTCATGGACTCGATGCCTCAGGCATGGACCCCGAATCATGGGATGAATTGATGCGTAATCTGGAGGCCACCATTCCAGTCTATGACAAGGTCAATTCCATAGTCACACTCGGACAGGATAAACGTTGGAGGAAGAACGTTGCATCATTCATCGAGAGCGACATGAAAGTGCTCGAGGTCGGATGTGGCCCGGGAACATTCTCGGAGAATATGCAAGGAGTGGAACTCACCTGCCTCGACCCCAGTGAGGCGATGCTTGAGGTCGCTCGTCAACGAGTGGGGAAGGCACGTGTCGAACGAGGAGAGAGAGAGGCGGAGTTCGTGCAAGGGGTGGCCGAAGATCTGCCACTGCCTGACAATACATTCGACAGAGTCTGCTGCATTTTCTCCTTCAGAGATTTTCACGATAAGCGCAAGGGACT
>CALCOQ010000115.1 GCA_937897005.1 uncultured euryarchaeote | reverse complement strand
GAATCGACAGCGATGGATTTTCTTGTACCATCATCAGCGAGCGGACCGCCTGCCTTAACCGCCCAGGACCATGAACCACTGCTGCTCAACTTGGCGATGAAGATGTCAAAATCTCCATTTCCACTAGCATTCAGACTGGTGCTGCCGAAGGTCGCTGTTTCTACGAAATATCCAGAGACGTAGACATTACCACTCGAATCGACGTCTACTCCCCTTCCACGATCCTCATATGAACCGCCTGCCTTAACCGCCCATTGCCAAGAACCGATGGGGCTCAACTTGGCGATGAAGATGTCTTGACCTCCACTACTTGTGAGAACTGTGTTTCCAAAGACCGCTGTATCTGTGAAAGTACCAATGTGATACGAAGAGCCTGAAGCATGAACCGTGGTGTGCTCAACCGTCACTAACCCTGAAGAAGTCCCAGCACAGTGTACCCAGGCAGTTGCATTGTTGTAATTGGTTCCATTGAGATAGCATCCTTCCTCAGCAAACTTCACCTTGGCGAGGAAACCGTCCTCATTTCCTGCAGAGGTCAAAGAATTTCCAGAATCGAAAGTGGCGGTTCCCTTGAAGAAACCACTGAAAGCCACGATATTGGAAGAACCCCCGCCTGTGGGGTTGGAATCGAACATCAGATCGTTGATATTGATGTCGTTATTGTTTCCACCGCTACCGATTGTAAAAACGTAATTCTGATTTCCATTCGAAGTATCAATGCCCTGGATGTATCCATCTTGTCCACTTGTCCCAGTGCGAGTGAATTGCTGTCCAGCGAATGAAGCGGAGCCAGAGTATTCTCCGACAACGGTCAGGTTACCATCCGGTGAGAGGGCCATGTTGATGCCATGCAAAACGCCAGAGCTTGAAGAGACGTTATGCCAGACATATTGATTGGTCGTTCCCGATATCTTTCCTACAACTGTGGACTGGGAAAATGAAGAAGAGAATCCGCTACTCATCGTCAGATTATCTGAGAATTGAGTCAGATAGTAGATATCGCCAGAACTGTCGAACTTGACTGACCTGACGGTGTTGTCACCATTTC
>CALCOQ010000114.1 GCA_937897005.1 uncultured euryarchaeote | reverse complement strand
CCCATGGGCTGGAATGATACGTGAAGATTCTACACCCCAGCCCTCGACGACATCTACACTGCGGCTTGGGATGACGAAATCGGTCTGCGCTTGAGCAGCCGCTATGCGTGGAATGGTTTCAGGGCAGAGATGGTCATCGTGCCAATGACTGCAGAGAACATGGTCAAGCGAAGGGAAATTCGAAGGGTGGAGTGGGTATTCCCCAAGCAGTTTCGCCCAATGGTCTCCAGCGAAGACATCTCTCCACCAAGGGTCGATGACAAAGGTCGCCTCACTGGTCTTCAACAACCAGGATGCTTGTGTCAACCACCAGAGATATGCCTCGCCGTACACCGGTTCTGCTGCAGCGACCTGAGCGACGAGTTGCTCATCCCTGCATACCGGTTGGATACGTAAGGTGCCCTGATCATTTCGAGATGAACCGGGAGTCTGGTCGTCCTCAAGCGTCGTCATCGAGCCTCGATACAGGTACAAGGGATGAGGCTTGCTAAGAATGAGCGTCTGTGCGAAGACTCAAGATTCAGCACCCGATGGTCAATTCATGCAGAGGGCCTTGGCTGCGCTGACCATGTGCCTCATACTGCTGTCTAGCAGTGTGATTGGAAGCATCTCCAACAGCGCTGATGTGGAGGTGAATGCATTGCCTGAAGAGATGGACCCGAAGCCTTCAGGGGCGCGCGCCTATGATAACCTAGAGAACTTCATCGATGGCTCTTATCGAATCATTGACAGCGACGCCAACAAGGATAGAAGGGCTTGGATAAAATCAGAGTTGGAACTTGATGGATTCGAGGTTGAGGAACAACCCTTCTCCACCGATGAGTGCAGCGATTGCATGAATATCGTTGCCACACTGCCCGGAAAGAAGACTGATTCATGGATAGTGGTGGGGGCACACCATGATGCCATCTGTTATTCCCCACCACCATTGATCGGAGTGACCTATCCCACCTGTAGGTCTCAAGGAGCCTATGATGATGGAACCGGGGTCGCCAATCTTCTGGAGTTGGCCAGAGTGATGAAGGCGTGGGGATACGTGCCTGAACACACCTGGAAATTCGCCTTCTGGGATTACGAGGAATGGCAAGGCTCATCTTCGAGCGAAGGAGGAGGCAAAGGAAGCCTGCATTTCGTTGAGACCGTTCCAGAAGGAGTCGATGTTGACACCTACATCAATCTCGATATGTTCGGATTGAATTGGCCACTCACGCCACCGAATCTACCGACCTGCAGTGAGGATCATTTCACCCTCTACCTGTTCGCATCTCCAGTTGATGATTGGTCATACTACACCGACCGGGACCTGGATGTCACTGAACATATGCGAACTGATGCTGCAAGGCTGCAGAGTCAACTCAAGGAGATTCTGCACCAACATCTGGATTATCCAGTTGAATGGGTCACGGTGGTTGACGATACCAAAGGGAATTCTGACCATTTCAATTTCATCCAAGGTGGCTATGCAAGCGTATGGATTCGCGGGATGCATGAATACGCTCACGAAGAAGGTGATACCTGTGAACAAACCATCAAACACGCTCAAACAGATAATCTGGTTACCCTACGAACCTACGCGGGTGGGCAGGATGAACTACAACAGGGATTCCAGACCGCTCTGGATGCATTGGCCATGTTCGGCTGGTGGGACATGAACGTCAGCCACGGTCTAGGACCTTCCACCTTCAACGAAAACAGTGGTGCAGTTAGCGGGTGGGGAGCCGGATGGTTGTGGTTTCTCATCATTCCACTTATCGCAGTTCCAGTGATCTGGCTGGCCCGTTCACCTGAACCAGAAATGCTGATGGCCGCACAGGAGATGGATGCAGAATTACTCGATGCGGTGGAGGAATTCGATGCTCGTTCTTCAACGGATTGAATAACCATGCCTTGTTCCACGGCCCATGGGAGCCATCGAGGAATATGCCGAAGCAGCAGAAACTGACTTCCTTGTCTTCACTGGGAATTTCTGCGGCTACTGTTCCGCCCTGAAGAATTACCTTCCAAGCAAGGGGATGACTTTCACCGAGTATAACATGGATGAATATCCCGGATTACGAGAAGATGTGGTCAATGCTACTCGCCACCGCACGGTTCCTGTGGTCTTCGATTTGAGGAGTGGAGTGCCAGAGTTTATCGGTGGCTTCGATGAGACCAGAGCATTTCTGGGCTGAACTGTTCAAAGTGTCCAACTTTGCTCCTGTCCACCTGCAACTCTGAGATGGACCTTTGAATCCGAACCGGATAGATGGACTGTCAGAGTATATTCCCCAGTGAGCGAAGGAATGGTGCCAATGGCATGATTCTCTTCTGAGCCTGCCCCCCAGGCTCGATTGAGTGAAGTCGCCTCAAGATGGTCCTTGATGGTCAAAGACCCCGATGAGCCCGCTGATTCATCGATGATGACATCTAGATACCACACCAGATGGTCGAAATCCGTTCCGCTTGGGTGTCCCTCATCGAGGAAAGTATCGGAGACCTCTCCATCCAGGTTCTCGTATACGGTGTCCTTCAGATCGGTTGCTCGCACGAACCAGACCTGACCATCATGGCCTCGACCATGGTCCGTCAATTCCATGTCAAACATACTCTCACCGCTACCCGAGGTCCATTCGAAACTACGCAGGAAGCCAATCTTCCCATCGAAGACGTAGTCGATGGTGCCTCCTCCACCGGTTGTCGCTTCAATCAAAGCACCATCGGAGTTCAGTTCGCCCACCTCAGCGGTCCAATCAAATCCGAACAGGGTGAACTGCCAACTGTTTCCCACATCCATAGGAAAACTGAACACCGTCTGTGCAAGCCCATTCTCGTAGACCTTGAGGTCGCTGAAGGTCAGGCGTCCAAGGAAGGGATTGTGATTCAGAACTGCATGTCGCTGCGCCTCGGCCCGACTGGAAATGGCCAGCATCCAGTTGTCAGCTGACTCATCCTTCTCGGCGATGACCAGACGGGCAGTGTCTTGGCCATATTGAGGAGTGGTGAAGATGTATTGGAACCAGTCTCCCACCTTCCATCCTGGCTCTTCATCGACCTGCAATTCCTCAGCCGTTGTCTCACCTGTGCCTAGACATCCACTTAGGCTGGAGCCAAGCAACAGAAACAGCAGCAGCAATGCGCGCATGGCCAGTCCACAGGTGGACCTTTCTTGAGACTTGCTTCATGTCGTCTTTCAGACGATGATTGGTACGATGACCAGACTGACGATTGACATCAACTTGATGAGAATGTTGAGCGATGGTCCGCTTGTATCCTTAAATGGGTCTCCGATGGTATCGCCGATGACCGCAGCAGAGTGCGCTTCGCCACCCTTCTCCTCACCCTCGATCTCTCCTTGCTCGATGGCTTTCTTGGCATTGTCCCATGCGCCACCGGCGTTAGCCATGAACAGAGCCATCAGGACTCCAGTGACCGTTGCTCCAGCGAGTAGACCACCGAGTGCAACAGGGCCAAGGAACAATCCTATGATGACTGGAGAGAGCACCGCTACCATTCCTGGAGCAACCATCTCTCGCAGAGCAGCCTTTGTCGAGATATCGACACAGGATGCACTATCTGGATAAGAGACTCCATCGGCCTCTATTTCCAAAGGCCATGTGGTTGGGTCATCAAGGTCTCCATCGAAGTCCTTGTCATCACTGAGTTTAGCCTTCATGATGGCGAACTGGCGACGAATCTCGGTCACCATCTCTCCTGCGGCCTTACCCACACTGGTCATCGTCATTGCAGCAACCACGAATGGTAGAGAACCACCGATTAGAAGGCCGATGACAACCATTGGGTCATCCAAGGTCATGGTGAATGCATCAGTGCCAGTCCAATCCTCAACAACTGCAGACTTGTATGCAGCGAACAGAGCCAGAGCGGTCAGTGCAGCACTGCCAATGGCGAATCCCTTGCCTATTGCAGCGGTGGTGTTTCCGATACTGTCCAGACCATCAGTAATCTCTCGCACCTCTGGTCCAAGTTCTGCCATCTCTGAGATTCCACCGGCGTTGTCTGCTACTGGGCCATATGCATCGACGGTCATGGTGACACCTACTGTTGCCAACATTCCCATTGCAGCCATAGCGATTCCATAGAGACCTGAGTAGAAATTGGCAAGATATATTCCTACAGCAATCAATACCACAGGTAGGAACACCGACATCATCCCTGTTGAAAGGCCCGCAATAGCATTGGTTGCGGGCCCAGTCTTCGACATCTCACCAATGTGTGGAACCGCCTTTGGCTTGATGCCAAAGACCTTCTCAATACCGGTATAGTATTCGGTCACAAGACCGATGAAGATTCCAACCAGACTGCCGTAGATGACTGCCCACATGGCTCCCATGTCTGTATATCCAAGTTTATCCATTGCAAGATAACCACCTATCCAGAACAGACCTGCTCCAATGAATGTGGTGTTGCGCAGAGCAGCTGCAGCATCGCCACCCTTGAGGAACTTCATCGAGAAGACGCCAATGATACTGGCGACATATCCAACCAGTCCGAGGACGATTGGGAGTAATACATACTTGGCACCCAAGTCTGGATCTGTGGCAGCGATGACCATTGCAGCAATGATCGAGCCAACGAATGACTCGAAGATATCTGCACCCATTCCTGCAACGTCGCCAACATTGTCTCCTACATTGTCTGCGATGACACCAGGATTGTGAGGGTCGTCCTCTGGAATCCCTGCCTCGACCTTACCGACAAGATCAGCACCAACATCGGCAGCCTTGGTGTAGATTCCACCGCCAACGCGGGCGAACAGGGCTATGCTGCTCGCACCCATACCGAAACCGGCGATGTACTGGACATTGTCCAGGTCCTGTCCGAACCAGACATACATGGCAGCGACACCGAGCAGACCCAGTCCACCAACAGCGAGTCCCATGACTGCACCACCGTTGAATGAAGTTTCCAATGCGGCTGCTTGGCCACCATCCTTGGCAGCCATGGCTGTACGGCCATTGGCCGAAGTGGCAGCCTGCATACCAGAGAATCCAGCGATGACGCTGGCTATTGCACCAATAAGGAAGGCGATAGAGGTCTGCCATCCAATACCAGCGGCAAGAGCAGCGGCAACGACTGCAACGAAGATTGCAAGATACTTGTATTCAGCCTTCAGGAAGGCCATTGCACCATCCTTGATTTCGCCAGTGATTCGAGCAACCGTCTCATTCTCTATCTTGATCGAGTTTACTTGCCTGTACAACCAGAAAGCGATAGCAAGTCCGAAAACCGCTATTCCAATCGCAATATATCCAACTTCAACATTCTCCAACAACATACTCACCTGTGCTGCCGGCGACCTGAGAGGCTTTGATAAGTGGTTGCATGGAAAAACCACTGCAAAGGGGTTATTCTGAAGCAATTGCTGGCTTTCAGTACCACATTTTCATGATTCGAGCCATTCTTTTACCATCCCAGGCAATAACTCACCAGCCTTGCCCTGATGGAATTCATGGAAATAGTCGACATTCAGTGGAGGGTCAAGATTGATTCCAATACAGTAAGAACCGGTATGCCTAGCAATTGGTAACAGGTTGGATGCGGGGTATACGTGACCGCTGGTTCCAACCACCAGGAAGACATCACAATCATGGACGGCGGCTTCGTAGTCCCACACCCCCATCGGCATCTCTTCGAACCATACTATGTGTGGCCTCAATCTCTGGTTGCTACAGTTTGAACAAGGGACATAATCTTCCATCAATTGCTCTGGCTCCATGGCCTCACAGACATGACCGCATTCTTCGCAGCGCAATTTG
>CALCOQ010000113.1 GCA_937897005.1 uncultured euryarchaeote | reverse complement strand
CAGTGGTGGAATTCTGGAGTTATCACCAATCGATGTAGAGGACGTAGTCTCCACCTGACATTGGCGTGAAGGAACAGGCCGAGTAGAACTTGTGCAACCGCGAAAATCCCGGTCAACTCTGCGCTGAATCCAGCAGCGATGAGGAAGATGAATGCGGGGGCGATCAGAGTTCCATCGAATGGATGGCCCCGGAAACCACTGACCCAGTCAAGGTCTTCAGTCGAATGATGAATGGAGTGGAATTCCCAAAGTACAGGAATTTCATGATAGAAGCGATGAGTCCAATAAACTGTGAAATCAAACAGTGCGAAGCCGACGAAAGGAGCGATATCAGGAGGAATCATGGCGACATAATCTCGAATCAACAGACCGGGTATCCAGGCCAGACTGATCACCGCCACAAATATTGCAACGATTCCTGAGGCAACCCCCATCAATGGGGCGACCAGAGCATAGGAGATATCGGTGTGCAGATGTGGTCTGCGAATCTTCTGACCCTTGTGTCTAGGGAACAGTTTCTCAAAAGGAACAACGGCGATGAACAACACCAGCAGAACTATCGCTCCTTCGAACGAAAACCACAGCCCAGCGGCGACCAGCGATAACCACATCAAACGGATGAAGAGTTTCTTCTTCCAACCATATTCTGGTGGAGGAAGGACAGAGAGTTTCGGGCTTGGTACTTCATCTGGAACGGAATCAGGTTCCAGATCTGGAACAATCATCGGGGATGTTGAGCCTATTTCTGTGTCATTCTCCACGACAATAACTGACTGAATGAATATATCAACGTGATTGTAAAGAGGGCAGGATTGGGCCATAATCACCATATTCATGGCTTTGGGGTTAGGTCATTTGAATGATTTTTCACGTAAGATTGAATCAATGGTTCTGGCAGATTTTTCCCATGAATGATTTGATTGAACCAAGGTAATTGCCTCTTTGCTAAATCTTTGGAATAATTGTTTATCCTTGGTCCATTCATGGATCTGTATCGCTCCTTTGGAAATAAATTCCGAAGAAGGGAACAAGCGAACCCATTCAACTTCTCCAAAGGCCTTGTGCGCTTCGATATCCACACCTATTATCGCTAGTCCGGCCGCGGCATATTCAAACAACTTCAGTGGGCTTGCCAACTTCCAGTTTTCAGTCTCACCCATTGGGATGACTCCTATCTGACAACGTGACAATTCAGAAGGAATCTGGTCTGGAGGGATAGGACCAATAATTTTCAACCAATCATTATTCCTCGAGACATGGTTGAAATTCTTCAGAGCATTACCATCTCCAATTATCACAAGTTCACAATCTACGCCTAGTTCTCTGACTCTTTCGACCAGAGGAATCAACTTGTCTACATTCCTGTTTTTGTCCACTCTTCCATGATATACCATTCTTATCGAATCATTGAATTTTTCTTTAGGTGTGAATCTTTCAACATCGACTCCGGCTGGAACTTCGTGCAATTTCATTTCATTGGAGTGATTACGTTTGATGTATTCAGCATGTTTTCTCGATACAACAAATCCGCCAGATGCAGACTTAGATGCGGCCTTCCAAGATTTCCTGTAGTGTATTTTCTGTAGTTTGGCTAAAATTCCGGAATGGGCAGGGGGTCCTCTGTCGATGATGAACCATGGTATCCCCTTCTTATTGAGTTCAGAACGTGAACCTACGGTGCATCTCCAGTCAACGATTGCTGCATCCGGAGAATATTCTTTCAGTAGCCTCTTGATACGTTTCTTTACTGCCATTTCAAAGAGTGGCCCTCGTAATCCAGGAGGCCCACCTATACCTGTTCCTTGGAATGAGATGTTGGTGAGGTCTTCAGGCGGTGAACAATTATTGGGACAGATGAATTGAATCTCCCATCCCATGGAGACCATATGTTTTGCCAAACTGAGTTGAGTGGTTTGGCAGTGATCTACTCCAAAACGACGAGCAGTGACCCAAAGCAGTTTCATTCGGCTTCCTCCAAGAATTTGGAAATGGTACTATGCAATCCGGTTTCCAATGAAATGGTTGCTGTTGCGTCTCCGCACCATGAATGTTGAATTTCCCCTTCTCTGGCTTGGGCAATCACAGGTTGTTCAAGGACCAAGTGTTCATCATTCTGTCTCATGAATTCTTGAATTGTGTGAAGCAGTTCTGCAATGGATGTAGCCTTACCGGTTCCTATATTCAGTATTGGCTCTCCTTCACCTCTCAAGGCGGAGAGATTCGCTGATACAACATCATCGACATGGATGAAATCTCTTGTTTGCTCACCAGTACCATAGATTGTAGGTGGAAGGCCGGCAAGCAATTTGCTGAAGAATATCGGAATGACTGCTGAGTATGGAGAGTCATCTCTTTGGCGTGGCCCATAGACGTTGAAATATCTTAGAATGCTGTGATTCAATCCAGAATTCTGAATCAGTTCTTCTGCCAGCATCTTGCTCTTGCCGTAGGCTGAGATTGGATTCAAATCTGTGTTGAGGGTGATTGGGGGCTTTGCATCACCGTATACTGCGCAAGATGAT
>CALCOQ010000112.1 GCA_937897005.1 uncultured euryarchaeote | reverse complement strand
TGTGATACTATCGATCACACCTGCTGTGACACCATAACTGCCTGTTGGGGATGTCGTACAATCATCCACGAAATTCAATGTGCCAGCGGAATATGTTGCTCCACCATTTGTTATTGTTATACTATCCAGACTGGTGGCACTGAGGGTCCCACCGGTTGAATATCCACTGCCTACAGTGTTGATGGCCAATGCATCAATAGCATCGACATCATTGCTTGCATCATCAATGCTGAACGAAGGAGAAACTTGCTCCCTCGATTTCTCCATTCGTTCAATTCCAGACTCTATCTGTGAATCGAGAGCAGAGTTTGCGAGAACGAAGACGCTCAACATCGCTACTCCGACGATGAGAGCACCAACACCTGTCGAAGCACCCATCTCACCCCTCCATGGAGGAACTACCCTGAGATTTGTTCCGCCACGCTGTGATAAGCGCAGAGAAGGTCAAGAGTTCCCTGTTCGGTAATTTGTCCTCCAAAGCAGATTCGGGGTCACCCGAAACTGCAAGATGAACGATGGCGACCACCGCATTATATTCATCCTCAGTCAGCATTCCAGATTGGATCGCTTTCTGGAGAAAAGATGTTGCGGCCATGCCAGTCATATTGTCCAACAATAACGCTGCGAGCGTATATGAGCCGACATCGACTGACCTACTGACTTCCTCCAATCCCTCAGGTGTTGCCAGAAATGGATTCAATGCCAGGGCCTGAGCTTCATACAATTCCATCAGGCTGGCTGCATCATCAGCAGCCATTCGAGTGCTTCCAGCTGGAGCCTTAATGACTTCACCAGAAGCGGTTATCACTCTGTCTGCAGATTGCAAATCGAATGAAGTCGCAGCCGATTCACCACCTTCCACGGAATCTGAGGCAATAGTTTCATCAGTTTCGTCAACTTCGACCCCTTCATCTCCCTCTGCATCATCAGATGAAGCAGAACTCTCTGGAATCTTGGTGATGGCATCCTGGATCTGGAAGGACATGGATCGCATTGTATCCTCCACCATATCGAGTCTGGAAGACAACAATCGCTCGAGGGCCTTGGTATCCACTGTGGCCTCCACAGTCTGTATCGAGGAGGAAACGGATGAAGACTTCCCGCCAACCTCTCCAATCAACTGTGAACCAATGCGAACCGCTGCCGAAGTAGGAGAGATGGTCCAAGCCTCCTCCTCTGAGAGTTCACCCTCATCGGGGAGTGGAACCTCCTCATAACCAACGTTCGACATAGCTTCAAGCCGACGAATACTGATGTCATCCTCTACATCAGAATCCAAAGACTCACTGCGCTTCCGACCGCCCAAACCCAAGGGCCACGCCATGGCAACTCACCTCCCTGGAAGTCCTCCCCGAAGGGAGGGGCTTCCAAAGAGTGGTTCAGAGAATGGAGTCACCATCAGTGAGTGATCCAGAAGCATCAAGAATTTCCATTGTGCTCCCGCCACCATTTACGTGGATGTTGAAATTGATTGTACCATCGTTGTCTCCAGCACCCCATCCTGTGTTTACATCAGCAGGAGCGCAGTTTGTCAGAGTTATTGATGTGAAATACTTTTGTCCAGCTACCACAGTTCCTGCAGCGGCAGCCGCAATAGTAGTAACTCCATCCAAAGTGGTGATAGCTTCAGCGTCAAAATCGTCGGCATCTTGTACAAAGGCAGGGGTGTCATCAATGCAAAATACTTGCCATTGTATTGCCGTGGTTTTGAGTGAACCGCTACCTGGTGCTAACGAAAAGATGATGTGGACATCTGCTCCAGCTTCGGCATAAAAGGCCCCAATTATCTATACTTTACCGGCGATCTCTTCCTGTGTATCATCTCCAACACTTTGTGCATTTTGCTGTAATGTTTCTGCAGTTTGAATAATAACTGCTGAAGCTACTGCAGCAACAAGAATCAATGCAATGAATACAATCATAGCACCTATTCCAATTGCACCCTCATTATCTCTTACCTTATCCATTCAAACCACACCCGTTCCATCTGCAGTTGAAAGTCCAGTAGACAAAATCTCATATGTTGTTCCTCCACCCTGTACTGCCATAACTAATTGATAATCAGTGCTTGTTGCTATTGCACAGTTTACAAGTGTTATTGGTAATTCGTATGCAATGCCTGGTACGAGAGGCGTTGGTTGAGTTGCGCCACCTAGATCGTCGACCAAAGCAAACGTGGCATCATCTATTCCGATAGCACCAGCGCCATCGTCGCACATTATACTATATGCTGCAACAGCAGGGAGAATTGTAGAACTTCCAGCTCCCAATTCAAATGTTAGAATAAGTTTTCCCGGTGCAGTTTCATCCTCAATTATTGCATCAATCAAAACTATTCTTGTCCATTGTTCAGCTTGCGTGTCATCACCAGTTTGCTGCGCTGTTTGCTGCAACTTCTCTGCCGTCTGTATGATGACGGCCGAGGCCACAGCGGCAACAAGGATCAACGCGATGAACACTATCATCGCACCGATACCGATGGCTCCTGTTTCGTTCTTTGTCGGGCTCTTGTCTATTGTCTTCATTATTTTCACCTTTCAGTATTCTCTCCACTTCATATCACATATATGAGTGTTAACCCGACACAAGCAGGTATTTCACTCATAATGCATGGAATATCATTCATTATGCATACGAACCTCCGTCCAATGCTATGCTGAGTGGAATTCGGAAGGCACCAACCTCGTCCGGAGTAAGACTGGTTATCAGTGGGATTGTATCACATGTGAAACTAGGAGGCATCCAAGGCCGGACCAGAATATCCCTATGTGTTTCCATGCTCTTGTTGCGAACTCTGACCACGCAAGTCACCTCTCCCTGTCGAACCTCGTATGCACTCATGACAGATAGTCTACGAGCCAAAGGTGGTTGTTCCAGACCAAGGGGGGTATTAGGTACCAGATGAAATCGAAGATGCACATATCCGCCAGGTGGAAGTTTTGGCAGGTCTACCGCTTCAGGCTCTGCACTCCAACCTCTTGGAACCGGTGCTTTCAATCTCATTGGCGGCAATGGTCTTCTGCCATCGTTCAGCAATCTGACCAACAATACACCATGATCCCCACCTGCAGGCCAACGACTCTCAACCCCAAGCCAGAAAGTGCGGAAAAGGAATGGATTCAGAGTTGAGGTCTCTCCACCAGCGATGTCTCCAATCAAACCTTCAACAAGTCCAGCAGCATCATCCATCTCTCCACCCTCGGCATGGGCAGAGACATTCCTCAACTTGCGCAATACCGTCTCGAGTTCATTTTCTGCGATATTCTTCTCTTGCAACAATCTGTGTAAGATGGCAATGTTTCTACGTAGGTAACGTACATCTTTCTCCATTTTATTCATTCGCCGGTCGGCGCGACGAACGCTCTTTCGTGCCCCGAGCAGGTTATGCTTCTCCAGCATCTCGCGAGCTTCACGAAGGAATTCATCGATGCTCATTACGGACTCATCATCATCCAGAACTCCGAAAATAGTCTGTTCCAGTTGCCGAGAACCCTGCAGCAACTTATCTGCAGTTGCCTGAGAAGCTGCTATCGCCATCCTTGCTCTCTCAATATCTGCAGTGGTGAATTCATCTTCCTGCTCTTCCTCGGTCGCATTGGGGTCAGCAGCAATACTCCCGCCGCTGAATGCCCTCCTGTCTTCCTCAAGGTTATCACGTCCAGGTGCAGCCAAATCCTCCATGCCTGAGGAAGACTGGGCAGCAGGGGCATCCCCATATCCACCACCATATCCATCTTCAGACATCAGTCCCCAACTCCATCGTTTGGCTCTTCATTCAATACCGAGGTCAGGTCAAGACCTGTACGTGCCAGTTCAGTCAGCAACCTCGCTGGATCTCCAAGTTCTTCCTGCAATCTATCAGACCTGGCACCAATCTCAATCATCTTGGAATATATCGAGCCATATGTCGCTTCTGCAGTGCGTATGATGAGCCATACCCCGCCGATGACAATGACAAGATAAGCCGCCAACATTGCAATGTTGATCGGATCAGGATTCAATCTTGGAGGGAATCCAAGAATCAGTATCATGGTGCCGAGGACTGGAACAGACAGAATACGGGTCAATTGTCTTCGAGAATCCTTCAATGCCGCGAAATGATCGGTGTATATCGTCGATTGTCCCTGCTTGGCACGCTGATAATCTTCATGCACCAACTGGAATTCTTCGCCTGAGCGCCAGGCTATCCACAATATCCACACTGCTCCAAGCATCAACCATCCGAAACTGAACCAAGTCGAGAATGAGCCTTCAAACAATGCCCCCATGTGGAATGCAAGTCCTGCGGTCAAAGCACCGGTGAAAGCCGCACCTTGCAGGAACTTCTCACTCTGGCCCCCAAGTCTGATCAATATTCCAGTAAGAATCAGGAGCAATGCGAATCCAATGACTGTCAATGCCGAAGGGGGTGCCCATGAAACGACTTCACTGTTGTATTCCAGCGAATCGTCCTCAACTTCATTGCCTGAAGCCAATAGTGCGTCCACACTGACATCACAGGTAATGTCAGCAGAATGTTGCCACCAGTCCAATCTCTGCAAAGAGACATCCCATTCAAGGGTCATCTCTTCTTGTGGCGGCAACAACATGATCTGCTGAGTCTCATCACCAACCACTGAAACGCCTTGGTCACATGATAATGTGACTTCAACTCCAACAGCAGAAGCAGTACCGGTATTGAACAGATCAACCAATATCGTGACCTCCGTATCCTCCTCCACCGATTCACCTGAACTCAATCGCAGATTCGAAAGACTTGGATTTGCAGTATTGATGATCTTGAAACCGAAAGTTGCTTCAGTGTATTCAGTATGATTCTGATGCTCTTCTGAATTGTATAATCTGAAGGTCAGATTCCAACCATCATCAGCAACCAGATATGGGTGGACTGGAGTTCCAATCACCACTTGAATAGACTGCTCTACCCATGGCATGGCGCCGGGCAGGATGATTTCAGTTCCTGCACCTGATGTGCCACATTCAGGACTCATGTCCAAAGGATATGACTCAGCACCAATCCTCAATGCGAAAGTCCATTCATCAAAACCAGGATCGGTCAAAGGAGTGGAGTTGATCAAACGCTGAATATCACACAACTCGATCTCATAGACGCCCATGCCTTCACTTGACAAGGGAATATGTGACCACTCGATGAACTGGGTCACTGTTCCTGTTCCATCCGATAGCGGTTGAAATGCTGAAGCCTCGCCATCAGAGAACATCCGCGACATATGAAGATTCGATGACATGACTGAAGAACCGGTGACATCCGCAGCGAGCGGACGGACCTCCACAATCAGTTCTCCTGCCAACAGGATATCAGGTTCCAGATCCACTGCAGATATCCTGAGGTTGAATGGGACCCAGACTCCGACCGGTAGGTTGAGCGTTG